>JBOGOY010001143.1:0-1507 GCA_050748185.1 Pyrinomonadaceae bacterium | reverse complement strand
CTGAATCAGCAGGTGACCGGCGTCGGCACCGTCGCCGAAGCGTTGCGCGCGCTCGCGTCCGACGAGTTCGACGTGATGTTCACGGACCTCTCGATGCCCGGCACCGACGGGCTAACGCTCGCCGCCACGGCCCGCCGCCGCGCGCCGGGATTGTGGATCGTCCTCGCCACCGGCTACGGTCAGGGCTTGCCGCCGAACTCGACGGACGCCGGCGTCGTGGACCGCGTCATCAATAAGCCTTTCGATCTCTCCCAAATCGAAGCCGCGCTTCAGGCCCTCGGCGACCGCTAAGATAGGGGCATCGCGTGGGCAGGATTCAGCCACAGAGATCACAGAGGACTCAGAGAAGGCAAATGATGAACGATAAATCAGGAGCAATTGGTCTGTCATTCATCATTCATCATTTCGCACTCATCATTTCCTCTGTTATCCCGCCCGTGCCCGCCGTGTTATGTTTCCTCGGAACGATCAAGGCTTCAGTTGAGGGCTGCTGATGGAGAAGGTCGAGGGCAGGAGGAACGCTTTCGCGCCGGCGGCGGGAGACGTCACAGAGTCGAGCGAGGCGGGCGTCGCCTTTGAAGCGCGGCGACCACTGCTCTACCTCTTCGCCGGCGCGGCGCTCACGGCGCTGGTCTTCTGGTATCTGCAATTCTCGACGCGCGCCATCTGCTGCGGCGATCTCGACGGCTACTATCACATGCGCTGGAGCCGGTTGCTCTGGGAGGGATTGCGTCAGGGCAGCTTCCCGCCCCGGTTCACATGGCTGCCGCTGACCACGCTGAACCCACAGGACTACGTGGATCACCATCTGCTCTTCCACGTCTTACAAATTCCCTTCACGTGGTTTGGCGACATGCGCCTCGGCGCGAAAATCTCGGCGGCGCTTTTCGCCAGCTTGGCCGTCATCTCGTGCTATTGGCTGACCTTGCGCCACCGCGTCAGCTACCCGGTCGTCTGGCTGTTCGCGCTGCTGGGATGCTCCGCGCCGTTCCTCTATCGGATGAACATGGCGAAGGCGATGAGCGTTACGATCGTCTTGCTCATCGCGGGACTCCACCTGCTGTTCACGCGCCGTTACCTTTGGCTGCTACCGCTGGCGTTCGTCTTCACGCTGACTTACGACATGTTCGCGCTGCTGCTGCTGGCGGCGGGCGTCTGGACCGTGGCGCTGTTGTGGACCGAGCGGCGCGTCGAGTGGCGGCCGCTCGCATGGACCATCGTGGGCGTCGCCGCGGGGCTCGTGATCAATCCTTACTTCCCGCTGAACGCCAAGCTCTTCGCGGCCCACGTGCTGATGAAAGTCACGGCGTCAGACTTCGCCACAGAGGTCGGGCAGGAGTGGTATCCTTACGATAGTTGGGTGCTCTTCAAGAATAACTTCGTCGCCTTTGCCGCGATGCTCGCCGGATACATCGCCTTCGATCCGCGCGAACGCGAACGCGACGCGCGGCCGCTCTTCTTCCTTATCTTCTCGACCGCGCTGCTCGTCGCCAACGCGCGCTGGCGA
>JBOGOY010001142.1:0-1507 GCA_050748185.1 Pyrinomonadaceae bacterium | reverse complement strand
GAGGAATTCGGATTACGGATGAGAAGCCAATTTCTTTTCCGCAATCCGCAATCCGCAATCCGCAATCCGCAATTGAGATGATGGCCGAAGCACCAACGACAGCGCGCGCGCTCGCCTACGGACGGATATTGTTGAAGTTGTCCGGCGAGGCGCTGATGGGCTCGCAGAACTACGGCGTGGATGTTGAAGTGGCGCGCTCCGTCGCCGCGGAGATCAAAGGCGTCCACGACCACGGCGTCGAGGTCGCGATCGTCGTCGGCGGCGGGAACATCTTCCGCGGCGTCTCGAAGAGCGCGGGCAACATGGATCGCTCGACCGCCGACTACATCGGGATGCTGGCGACTGTGATGAACGCCTGCGTGATGCAGGACGCGCTGGAGAAGGCCGGGGTTTACACGCGCATCCTCTCGGCGCTCAACATCCCCGAAGTCGCCGAGCCGTTCATCCGCCGCCGCGCCATCCGCCACTTGGAGAAAAGGCGCGTCGTTATCTTCGCGGGCGGCACCGGCAACCCCTACTTCACGACCGACTCGGCCGCCGCCCTGCGCGCCCTCGAAATCAGGGCCGACGTGATCCTGAAGGCGACTAAGGTCGAAGGCGTCTATTCGGCCGACCCGGTGACAGACCCGACCGCCGAATTCTACAACTGCATTACGTACAGGGAAGTGCTCGAACGGCAGTTGAAGGTGATGGACGCCTCGGCCATTTCCCTGTGCATGGACAACCACTTGCCGATCGTCGTCTTCAACATGAAAACGCCGGGCAACATCCTCCGCGTCGCTTTAGGCGAGCCGGGCGTCGGCACGAAAGTTTGCACGGAAAAGAGTGAACAGCAGTGACGAGTGACAAGTGCTGAGGCAAAAACAAAGTCCTTGCTCGTCACTTGTCACTTGGAGAATGCTATGAGCGAAAAAGAGGTCATCAAAGAGACGCGCCCGCGCATGGAAGGCGCGGTCGAAGACTTTCGCAAGAAGCTGGCGACCGTGCGGACGGGCCGCGCGGCGGTGAGTCTGCTCGACTCGGTCACGGTCGATTACTATGGCACGCCGACCCCGTTGAGCCAGATGGCTTCGGTCCACGTCGCGGAGGCGCAACTGCTCACCGTTCAACCGTGGGACCAGACGCAGACGGGCGCGATCGAGAAGGCGATCCGCTCGGCCGATCTCGGCCTCAACCCGACGAACGACGGCAAGGTGATCCGCGTCCCGATCCCGGCGCTCACCGAAGAGCGCCGCCGCCAACTCGTCAAGCAGGTCCACGAGTTCGCGGAAGATCACCGCACGGCGGTTCGCAATGTCCGACGCGACGCCAACGAACGCCTCAAAAAGATGCTCAAGGACAAGCAAATCTCCGAGGACAACGAGCGCGACGGCCTCGAAGAAGTGCAGCGGCTGACCAACAGCTACGTCGGCAAGATCGACGAATTCACCAAGACCAAAGAGCAGGAACTGATGAGCGTCTGACAGAAAAGGCGAAAGGCGAAAGGCGAAGGGCGAAAGAGGGAGAA
>JBOGOY010001141.1:0-1521 GCA_050748185.1 Pyrinomonadaceae bacterium | reverse complement strand
CATCCCACATCCCTCATCCCACATCCCTCCGCTCCGAAGGAGCGAATATGCGTGTAGCTATCGGCAGCGATCATGCCGGGTACGAGGGCAAGGAGAAGGCGAAGCAGGCGCTCGCTGAGTTAGGCGTCGAGGTCGAGGACAAGGGGACTGACAACCTTGAGAGCGTTGACTACCCCGACTTTGGCGCGGCGGTCGGGCGCGCGGTGGCGGACGGCGAGGTCGAGCGGGGCGTCGTGATCTGCGGCTCTGGCATCGGCATCTCGATCGCGGCGAACAAGGTGCCGGGCGTGCGCGCCGCCCTCTGCTGGAACGAGGAGACGGCCCGGCTCGCACGCGAGCACAACGACGCCAACGTCCTCTGCCTCGGCGCACGTTTCATCGAACCCGAACTCGCGGCGCGCATGATCCGCACTTTCGTGGAAACCGAGTTCAGCGGCGGGCGGCACGCTCAGCGCGTTGAAAAGCTCGCGCAACTCGACGAAGCGAGGTGAGGGCCGGCTCCCCGCTGAATGGTTGCCGGGACGTCGCCTTGAAGAATCCGACTTTGAACGCACCGCAGAGGCGCGGAGGAGACGCAGAGAGGCGGCGCAGTGGCAGGATGTTATCAAATCTGAGTTCTCGAATTTCAGATTTGAAATGTCCTTACTCCGCGTGATCTCTGCAAGGTTCCCGCGCCTCTGCGGTTAAGTATTTGCCGCTCCGGCGGGCAAGACTTTCTAACCTAATAATCAAACACTGACTGATGACAACAAAAGAGCAGCAGAGGTTGCAACAGCCCTTCAACACACCCGTCGCCCCGTGGCGCAAGTGGGGGCCTTACGTCTCGGAGCGCGCGTGGGGCACGGTGCGCGAAGACTATTCGACCGACGGTAATGCGTGGGACTACTTTCCGCACGATCTCGCGCGCTCGAAGGCTTACCGCTGGGGCGAGGACGGGCTGGCCGGCATCTGCGACCGGTACCAGATCATGTGCTTCGCGCTCGCCTTGTGGAACGGGCGTGATCCGATCTTGAAAGAGCGGCTCTACGGCCTCGTGTCGAGCGAGGCGAACCACGGCGAGGATGTCAAAGAGTATTATTTTTACCTCGACTCGACGCCGACCCACTCGTACATGAAGTACCTGTACAAGTACCCGCAAAGTGAGTTCCCCTACGGCAAACTGATCCACGAGAACCGCGCGCGGCGCGGGCAGGGCGGCGAGTACGAGTTGCTCGACACGGGCGTGTTCGACGACGATCGCTACTTCGATGTGTTCGTCGAGTATGCCAAGGCGACGCCGGAAGACATCGTGATGAGAATCGAGGTCTGCAACCGCGGGCCGGAAGCGGCTCCGATTCACGTGCTGCCGCACCTGTGGTTTCGCAACACTTGGGCGTGGTGGTCGGAGCCGACCTCCGAGCCGGTCATCCGCAGGGGGCCGAGCGGCGAGTGCTGGCAGAGCCTTGAGGCGACGGACGGAACCGCCGAGCCGCTCCCGAACCTGCCTTTCAAATATCAGCTCGGCACGCGCTATCTCTACGC
>JBOGOY010001140.1:0-1521 GCA_050748185.1 Pyrinomonadaceae bacterium | reverse complement strand
ACCGTCACCTTGACGGGCGTCCCCTTCGGCCCGCGCAGGCGGTCGCGGACATCGCCCGACGGACGGCCCTTGATGTTCTGACCGTCAACTTCGATGATCTTATCGCCGAAGCGCAGGCCGGCGCGCGAAGCCGGCGACTTGTCGAAGGTGGCTAAAATGTAGGTCTCGGTTTCGCCGCCGATGCGGCGGTCGCCGATCGTCGCGCCGATGCCGAAGTATTCCGAGCGCCAGTCGTTTCGTAACTCCTCGAACTCTTTCGCGTCGTAATAGTTCGAGTGCGGGTCGAGCGTGCGGAGCATCCCGATGATGGACGACTTAAAGGCCGAGTTGTAGTCGATCTTCTGGCCGTCGACGTAGTGTTCCTGCACGATGCTGAGAGCTTCCGCGAAATCCTCTTCGATGCCCGAAGTGGCGTTCGAGGGCAGGCGCGGCGCGCGCTGTTGCTGCTGCTCGCGCCCAGTAGTGCGCGGGCTGCCGTTCGGCGGCATCCGCCGGCGTTCGGGCGTGGTTGTTTGTCCAAAGACGAATGAAGGGGCGACGAGTGTGACGAAGAGAATGGCGGCGAGCGCCTGTAGGGACAGTTTATTTTTCACTGCGGGCAAACCTCTTAAATAGCTTGTTCCGTTACCCGGTCGATAGCGGACTGACAGACGCGGCCCGAGCGACCACCCGTGCCGGACTTTGTGTATGTTACTTGATGTGCCGAAAGGCGGCAAGGTTGTTTTCCGGCGGCCATGAACGCAGAGCGAACAACTCCGTCGCCCGGCATTGCGTCTGACTCGTGGCCCTGTGAAAGCAGCACAGGCGAAAGCGCCGGGAGGGGTTCAGTGAGTGCCGTCCGCTCCCCGTTTCAGAGTCTGCGCCGCCCCTGCGTTGAGTGCATCCAGCACGACAAACCGGCCCCGGCCCGAGACTTAAGTGCTTGCCTTTGTTGGCTGATACAACTATCATATCGCGTTCAAAAGCGAGGCTCCGCGTGAGTCTCGTTGCGCTGTGCGGCGCGCTCGACGAATGTGCGTCGTCGGTTATGCTTACAGTCATGCTGTCATCTGTTTTGTAAGGAGAACGAGTTTTGTTCAGCGACCAATTCCGCCGCAACGAATCGGCCAAGGGACGTTTCAGCGGGGTCAAAAGCTCCCGCCTGATCTCTAACCTCGCGGACGTTTCGTGGAAGGTGTTCCAGACGGTCAACCGTGCGCTGCCCGAGGGCGAGGCGATCCGGCCGAAATGGGCGCCGGGACCGCTGTTGAAGTCCTACGAGCGGACCAGCCCGCCCTTGGGCTTCCCGCGCGAGACCGACAGCCTGTGCCCGCGCTGCGTCAAAGAGGTCCGCGAGGCGGTCATCTCCGGCGAGACGACGCTTGAGACCCTGATGCACCAGCATCCGGGCGAGATTAAGGCGCAGATCGTCGAAGAGGGCGGGCAGGTATTGATGCGGAAAGACTGCCCGAAGCACGGACGCTTCGAGGACGTGATGGCGACCGACCCCGACTTTCTGCGCCGCATCGAGTCGCTCTTCTA
>JBOGOY010001139.1:0-1529 GCA_050748185.1 Pyrinomonadaceae bacterium | reverse complement strand
CTTCGCGCCATCACCCACGGGCTACCTGCACATCGGGGCGGCCCGCACCGCGCTCTTCAACTGGCTGTACGCCCGCAGCAAGGGTGGCAAGTTTTTGCTGCGGATCGAAGACACCGATCTGCAACGCTCGACCGAAGAGTCCACGCGCTCGATCTTCGAGGGGCTCAGTTGGCTCGGACTCGACTTCGACGAGGAAGTCGTCTTCCAGTCGGCCAACGCCGACCAGCACCGGGCGGCGGCCCTGCGCTTAGTGGAAGCAGGCACGGCTTATCGCGATTTCACGCCGAAAGAAGAGCGCTCCGATCAGAATGTCAAACAGGAGATCGCCGAGCGGGCGCGGCGCGATGCGAACGAAGGCGTAGACCACCGCGGCAACCCTTATCGCGAGTTGCCGCAGGCGGAGTCCGACCGGCGCGCTGGCGAGGGCGAGCCCTTCGCCGTCCGCCTGAAAGTGGCGCGCGAAGGGCGTTCGGTGTTTGAAGACGCCGTCTTTGGCACGCAGGAGCGCGACCACGCCGAGATCGAAGACCTCGTGCTGCTGCGCTCGGACGGCCACCCGCTCTACAACCTCTCGGTCGTCTGCGACGACATCGAGATGAGCATCACCGACGTCATCCGCGGACAGGATCACCTGACGAACACGCACAAGCAAGTGCTCATCTACGAAGCGCTCGGCGCGCCGGCGCCACGCTTCGCGCACCTGCCCCTCATCCTCGCGCCGAACAAGGGCAAGCTCTCGAAACGCAAGCACGGCGAGGTCGTCTCGCTCACCACCTACCGCGACCGCGGCTTTCTGCCGGCGGCATTCCGCAACGCGCTCGCGCTCTTAGGTTGGTCCCCTTCAGGCGGAGAAGAGATTTTGTCGCTCGCAGACTTGACGGGGCAGTTCTCGCTCGAAGGCATTCACCGCGCCCCGGCGGTCTTCAACTTCAGCGAGTCGGACCCGCGCCAGTGGACCGATCAGAAGGCGCTGTGGATGAACGCCGAATACATCCGCACGCTGCCGCTCGCGGAACTGGTCCCCTACGTGCGGGCCGAGTTTGAGGCGGCCAAGTTGTGGCGTCCCGAGTACGAGACGACCGAACGCGCGTGGTTCGAGCAAACGCTCGACCTCATTCGCCAGCGCTTCTACACGCTCAAAGATTTTTCGGGGCAGGGCCGCGCCTACTTCGCCGACGACTTCGAGTTCGACGAGGCGGCGGTCGCCAAGAACCTGAAGAAGGAATCGCGCCTGAAAGAGTTGCTGCCCGCGCTGGCCGATAAAATAGAGCAGGCCGAACCGTTCAACGCGGCGACGGCGGAAGAAGCTCTGCGCGCCTTTACGGAAGAGGCCGGCGTCAAGGCCGGCCTCTTGATCAACGCCTCGCGCACCGCGCTCACGGGGCAGGCGGTCGGCCCCTCGATGTTCGACATCTACGCTTGTGTCGGACGCGAGCGCAGTGCCCGCCGCCTGCGCGCGGCCGCCGCACTCGTCTAAACATTTCAGCCGGATACCGGGGCGCAGGACGGGGTATGTTTTCGTGCCCTTA
>JBOGOY010001138.1:0-1540 GCA_050748185.1 Pyrinomonadaceae bacterium | reverse complement strand
GACCAATTGTCGCCCCCTCCGCCGGCCGTTCCCGCTGACGGCGTTCTCACGCCCCTTTCAGTAATAGCTGAACTGATCCTTCAAGAATGCCGGACCTACATAGTGAAATCGAAGGTGAGATAACCTGAGACGCGCGCCGGCTGGCCGTTGATGATGGTGGGGTTAAATTTCCACCGGCGTGCGGCATCTTCCGCCGCTCGACGCAACAACTCGTGGCCCTCGCTGCGCTCGATGGCCGCGACTGTCCCTTTCTCATCGACAACGAGGAAGACCGTCACTTTCCCCGCCGCGCGCGCCGCGCGCGCCGTCGCCGGATAAGACGGCTGGACCCGGTGTCGGGCGTAAGAGAGCAGCGAACCGACCCGCGCGGGCTGTCCGTGAGCGCTGCTGCTGCTGCTGGGCGCCGCCCCGGCTGTCGGCGGCGCGGACTTTGCGTTGACGGGGGGAGCGGCGGGAGCAGAGGTTGTTGTCGCCGCCGCCGCATGATTCGCGTTGCCGGCTGGCGCAGCGTTAGCAGGCGCATTAGTACCGGCCGGGTTGCCCGACGCGGGACCAGCCTCCGCGCCCGGATTCGCGTTCGCCGCGGCAGGTGGCGCGGCCGTGGCGACGGGCGCGCTCGACGTGGCGGCGACAGATGAGACGCGCCGATCGGTCCCCATGATCCGCTGCCGCGCCTCGGCCACCTCGCGTTGCCATTGTGTGCGCTCCCCGTCGCCGCGCGCGAGACGCGAGCGGAGCGTTGCCGCGTCTTCGATCAAAGCCGAAGCATCCACCGCACGCCCCTGCTCGTCGCTCAAACTCTTACCCTGTGCGATCACACGTTCGAGTAAACCGCGCAGCCGCTCGACGTCGCCCGCGGCTTCTTCGGGCAGAGACGCATCGGCGACGTTGAGATTGAAGGTACGGTAGCGTTCGAGGTGCTGGCGGACGCCGTTGATGACCTGCCCGGCGACGGCGAAGTAGGCGCGGGTCGAGCCGTCGCCCGGTGTCGCGGTGCGCTGGCGAAAGGCGTCGTTCAGCGCGTTCTCCGCAAAGCCGTAGTCAGACTGATCCAGATAGACGCCGACGAGCAGCACGAGCGCGATCTCGCGCACGGATTCGTCCGCGCCCGGTTCGCGCATCAGCGCTTCGAGTTCGCTGCGGGCGGCGGGAAGATTGCCCACCGCCGACAAGGCGCGGGCGCGCGTGATGCGGCGCTGGACCGAATCGGGGGCGCTGTCGAGGCTGGCCTGAGCCATGACGGCGACGGCGGCGACGTTGACGACACACAGGCAGAAGAGAATTTTGCCGGCGAAAGATAGGGGACGGCTGAATAGGGGGTTCTTCACACTTTTCAACTCCGTAAAGAAATCGGCGAGCAGTAGGGGCGCTCGCCGGGAGGCTGACTAAGTATCAGCAAAAACATTATCACCCGCCGGGCGCGGCGCGATCAACCCCGCTTAGGGCGATTTCGGCGACGCGGGGCCGGTGCTTTCAGACTCGGACTTGCCGGCGCGGGGGCGTCCGCCGGGGCGAGGCTGCGAGTGATACGCTCGCGGTA
>JBOGOY010001137.1:0-1542 GCA_050748185.1 Pyrinomonadaceae bacterium | reverse complement strand
GTCGGCGCGTGTGCTGCTTCAGGAAATAAACAGTGAATCATCAATCGTGAAGAGTGAAGACAGGTTCTTTCCCTTCACGATTGACGATTCACCATTCGCGAGAACTATTCCGGCGGAGTCGCGCTGTCGGTCTTCGCCGGGTTCATGTTCGGGGCCTGCTGCATCAGGCCGCGGTTGACGAGCACGCTGACCTCGACGCGGCGGTTCTGCTGGCGGCCTTCGCGGGTCGCGTTGTCGGCAATCGCTTGCGACTCGCCGTAGCCGAACGGGGTCACGATGCGGCGCAGCGGGATGCGGTGCATTTCCGCCAGATAGCGCACCACGGCGTCGGCGCGGCGCTGGCTCAGGCGGCGGTTCAAGTCTTCGTTGCCCTCGGCGCTGGCAAAGCCGCGCACTTCAAGCACGTAGCCCTTCGCGGTCATCGCCTGCTGCGCGATCTGATCGAGCGCCAGCTTGGAATCGGGCGAAAGCACGGCGCTGCCAGAGCGGAAGTTGACCGCGACGGTCTGCTGCACGGTGTAGTCGTCGAGGGCCGAGATGCGCTCGTTGGTGGCGTTGACGCCGGAGATGGCGGCGTCGGCGCTCTCCTGCGCGGCCTTCGCGCCGCCGCGGGCTGCGTTCGAAACGGCGGCTAACTCATCCAACTGCCCAGAGAGGCGCTGCGCGTTCTGCTCGACTTCGCCGATGCGGCCTTCGGCGTTACCGACACGGCTCTCGACCGGATCGACGCGGGCCTGCAACGAACGCGCGACGTTCAGGTCGTCGCTACCGAAACGAACCTTTTCGGCGACGAGTTGGCCGGTCGTGTCGCCGCGGCCTTCGACTTCAAGGTTCAGCCCGCGCAGGATGTTTGACGGGCCGTAGGTCGAGCCGCTGCGAAGAAAACCGCCCTTCGTTTTAACGCACGTGCGATCCGTTAACAGCACCACCGTCTCGACGCCGTTAATATCTTGGACCGTAAAGGTGTCGGCGTCGCGGCGCGTGACGACGCCTTTGACTTTCATCTTCTGGCCGCTCGCCACGGTGCGCGTGTTGCCGCCTGTGGTGGTGGTGGTCGTCGTGCTGTCCTGCGCCATCGCCAGCGACGAAAACGCCAACACGAGCGCGCAAGTGGACGTTGTCAAACGTAGTGTGGTAAGGCTCCGAATACTCATGTCTCTCACTCTCCCTGCAATAAAAATTCCCAACACCGCCCGGCTGCTGCCGCCGCCCGAGCCCTGTTCAGGACTTGGTGGGACACAAGCCAGATTCGGCCTGACATCTTTCGGCGATCCTTGACCGCCTTGAGCGCAGACCGCAACTTGCGAGGTACTTATAGGGGACCACGGTTGCGTTGCCGTGGATTCTTAACCAATGACCGGGGTGAGTCAAGAGAGTAGATGGGGGAAACGGCGCTTTCCGTTGCGCGGGGAAAATTTAGAATCTGGCCGTTACCGGATCGCAACAATCTGGGGGGTTTAGTTGTCAATCGTCCGTTGTCCGTGGCATAGGGCCGGGCGGCTTTCGCATTGGAGGAAAAGCTCAACTCGGACTACACAAAAC
>JBOGOY010001136.1:700-1544 GCA_050748185.1 Pyrinomonadaceae bacterium | reverse complement strand
GACGGTGTGCATGGTGACGCACGATCCGCGCTATGCGGAGTATGCCGACCGGACGTTCCATCTCTTCGACGGGCAGGTAGTCGAAGAAGACCGCAACCCGAAAGCCGAAGAAGAATTGATCGAGAGCGGCTTCAAGTTGTGATACAGACCCCCGGGTGTCGGATGTCGGAGTTGGTAGCGCACGTTCTGGTGACAAAATCTCGAAAATCAAATTTGAGATTTCAAATCGAATTTCTCCGACAGCAAGACCGTGCCCTACAGCCTTTAATACTTCGGCCCGACACCCGGCGTCTGTTTTCAGGAGATAAGCGATGAATACCCTTTGGCAAGACGTTCGTTACGCGGCGCGGATGTTGTGGAAGAATCCGGCCTTCACGGCGGTGGCGGTCGTGGCGCTCGCTTTGGGCGTCGGCGCGAACACGGCGATCTTCTCGGTCGTCAACGCGATCCTGCTGAAGCCGCTGGCCTACAAGGATCCGCAGCAACTCGTCCTGATCAATCACAACTACCCGAAGATTGACCTGAAGGCTTCGGTCTCCGTGCCGGGCTACGCGCACTACCGCGACAACGCGAAGTCTTTCTCGGGCGTGGCGGCGATCACCTTCTGGAACGTCAATCTGACGGGCGACGGCGAGCCGGAGCGTTTGCAGGGGCAGGTCGTCAGCGCGAACACCTTTCCGCTGCTTGGGGCAGAGGCCGCGCAGGGGCGCACCTTCACGGCGGAGGAAGATCAGCCGGGGCGCAATCGCGTCGTCGTCCTCAGCCACGGCCTTTGGCAGCGGCGCTTCGGCGGTTACCCGAAAGTCGTCGGCAAGGACATCAATCTGAACGGCGAGCCCTACAC
>JBOGOY010001136.1:0-690 GCA_050748185.1 Pyrinomonadaceae bacterium | reverse complement strand
CGTCGGCGTCATGCCGCCGGACTTCCAACTCGGGCGCGAACTCGGGACGACGATTGACATCTGGTCGCCCGTCGCCTTCACGCCGCAGCAACTCAGCTTTGACAACCTGACCAATGAGAGCCTGCTCGTGCTCGGGCGGCTGCGCGAGGGCGTGATGATCGAGCAGGCGCAGGCCGAACTGAACTCGATCGCCGACAACCTCCGCGCGCAATATATGCCGGGGCAGGACGTGAGCAACTGGGGTCTGCTCGCCACCCCCCTCAACGAGTTGGTCGTCGGCAAGATCAGGCCGGCGCTGCTGGTCCTGCTGGGCGCGGTCGCCTTCGTGCTGCTCATCGCCTGCGCGAACGTCGCCAACCTGACGCTGGCGCGCGCCGTCACGCGGCAGAAGGAGATCGCCGTCCGCACGGCGCTCGGCGCGAGCCGCTTGCGGGTGATTCGGCAACTGCTCACGGAAAGCGTGCTGCTCGCGCTCTTCGGCGGCGGCCTCGGGCTGCTCCTCGCGCTGTGGGGCGTTGACCTCCTCGTGAAACTCAACGAGGACAAGATACCGCGCTCGCACGAGATTGGTTTGGACGCTAACGTGCTGCTTTTCACGCTTGGCGTCTCGGTCCTGACGGGCATCATCTTCGGCCTCGTGCCTGCCTTCCAGACCTCGAAGATCGAGTTGCACGACACGCTTAAGGAGGG
>JBOGOY010001135.1:0-1549 GCA_050748185.1 Pyrinomonadaceae bacterium | reverse complement strand
CAATGCGCCAATCAGCCTCTTCCCTTTTCCCGGCGCATTGTCTATCTTAACGACTGCTCCAATTACCGTTAGCCTAAGCTCTCCTCGCTCGCCGATCTTCGTAGCCCCGGGGTGCGCTTCACACCGCCGACGAGGATTACGGCGCGGAGATCAACCCTGGCGCGACGGGCCGCTCCGCTGAGTTCGCACGGCTCGCCGCGACGCAACCGCCCGTCCCGGAGCGCGTCGCGCGCGCCGCCGCGCCAGACTGAATCCGACCACAAAAGGTAGAGACGGAAGATTGAACCACGGAGGACACGGAGGGCCCGGAGTAAATGATGAATGATGAATGATGAATACAGAGCAGTTGGTCTTTTATTCATCATTCCGCACTCATCACTCATCATTTGCCCTCCTCCGTGTCCTCCGTGATAACAACTCTGCGCCCCAATCTCGTGTACTCGGATTAGCCACGGCCTATGTCGCCAACGCCCGACATCACATTCTGACATTCGATGAACAATCGCCCCACGATCTCCGTCATCGTCCCGGTTCACGACGGCGAGGCGTTCCTCGCGCGGTGACTCGACGCCCTCCGGCGCGCTTCGCACCACGCGACGCCGGAACTGGTGGTCGTGGACGACGCTTCGCGGGACGGGTCGGCGCGCATTGCGGCAGAGCGCGGCGCGCGCGTCGTGCGGTTGGCGCGGCGCTCCGGCCCGGCGGCGGCGCGCAACGCGGGCGCGCGCGAGGCGCGGGGCAACATCTTCCTGTTCGTGGACGCCGATGTGCTCGTCAGGCGCGACACCGTCAACCGCGTCGCGCAAATTTTCCGCGAGCGCGCGGAACTCGCCGCCGTCTTCGGCTCTTACGACGATGCTCCCTCGCGCGCCTGCCGGGGGCCGAAGTCGTCGCGCTCGCGGACACGGACGCCACCGCCCGGCAACGGGCCGCGGCGCTTGCCCCGCGCGCCAGAGTTTTCGACTCGTACCGGGAGTTGCTGGACCAAGCGGAGACGGACGCGGTCGTCATCTGTGCGCCGAGCGCGCTGCACGCCGAGATCGCGACGGCGGCGTTCGACGCCGGCCGGCACGTCTATCTGGAGAAACCGCTGGGGGCAAGCCTCGTTGAGGGGCGGTGCGTGCTCGACGCGCGGGCGCGGGCGGGGCGACTCGGGATGATCGGCTTCAACTACCGCTTCAACCCGCTCTACGAGCGGGCGCGGCGTCGTCTGCTCGCCGGCGAGATCGGGCCGGCGGTCGCGGCGCGCACGGTCTTCTCGACCGCCGCCGGGGCGCACCTCCCCGATTGGAAGCGCGAGCGGCGGACGGGCGGCGGCGCGCTGCTCGATCTCGCCTCGCACCACGTAGATTTGGGGCGCTACTTTTTCGGTCAGGAAGTGTGCGAGGTTTTCGCCGCGCTGCGCTCCTCCGAGCACGGCGAGGGCGACACCGCCGCGCTGCACCTGCGCCTCTCGGGCGGGGCTTTGGTCCAATCGTTCTTCTCCCTGAGCGCGGTCGAAGAGGATCGCATCGACCTCTACGGGCGCGCGGGCCGCCTGTCGGTGGAC
>JBOGOY010001134.1:0-1559 GCA_050748185.1 Pyrinomonadaceae bacterium | reverse complement strand
CGTCCACCCCGTCAAAACTGAATGCCTGCCCGACTTTGCCGGGAGCAAACGTGGCGCCGTTTTGCAGCGTGCCGTTGTTGACGCCGACGAGGTTGTCGGCGTTCCCGTCGCCCGGGTACCAAGCGACCATCCCCGCCGGCGGCGGCAGGCACTCGAAGAGCGACATCCATGTGGGCTCGCCGTCCGAGGCCGGATCGAACGTCAGTTGCAAGTCGCCGCCGCTACCGGTGAGGTCGAGGACGTGCACGTTGCCGTCACCGACCTCGTTGGAACGGTAGGCAATTTTAGTCCCGTCAGGGGACCAAGTGGGCGCTTCGTCGATGATGTCCGCGTTGTTGTTGGTGCGCCGGACGACGTTGGTCCCGTCGGCGTTCATCGTATAAATTTCAGCCCCGGAGTCGCGCCGGCTGGAAAAACTAAGTTGCGTCCCATCCGGCGACCAAGCGGGGTCCACGTCCTCGCCCGGGTCGTTCGACCGGTTGACGGGGTCGGTCCCATCGGCGTTCATTACGAAGATTTCCGGTTCCGCATCAACCGTCCGGTCAGTCTCGAAGACGATCTTCGCGCCGTCGGGCGAGAAGGCCGGGTTCGTGTCGCTCCCGGCGTCGTTCGTTAGGCGCGTCGGCCCGCCGCTTCCATCGGCGTTCATCAGGTAGATTTCGTTATTGCCGTCGCGGGCCGAGAAGAAAACGATCTTAGTTCCGTCGGGCGACCAACTCGGTTGGCCGTCGGCGGCCGGGTCGGTCGTCAGCCGCGTCTGGTTCGACCCGTCGGCGTCCATCACGTAAATCTCGAATTGGCCGTCGCGGTCCGAGGTGAAAGCGATCTTTTTGCCGTCGGGCGAGAACGCCGGGTTTATATCGCCCGCCGCGTTGTCGGTCAGAAGTGCTTGGATCACCCCGTCCGCATCCATCACGTAAATTTCGTCGTCGCCGTCCCGGCCGCTAACGAAAGCGATCTTCCCGTTGGGCTGTAAGGCCGCCGGCCTGATCTGCCGCTTATCCTTCGCCGGCGTGGCTGTGAGCGCGGTTGGCGCGGCCTGTCTCAGAGAAGTCTGCGCCATAGACTCCGCGCGGGCCGCCGGCTGTGGGAGTGTGGCGATCAGCGTCAGGTAAGTCAGGACGAGAGACAGAAAGCGGCGCGAGTCGCGCGGTGTGCGGCGGAAGTGAAACATGCGAAGCTAATCCTTACTCAGTCAAGCTGGGTACGTTCAGTCACTTGTAGAGGGGTAACGACTGGCGCTAGTAGAGCTTTCGCGCAAGGGTTGACGCCAGATTCATAGACAGGGCTCAGGCGTGTCCGCGTGGAAGATTACGATCCACATAGGGTTCGCCGGGTGCGTGGTATGGGTGCTTGCCGCTATGCCAGACTTGTTGGGGAGGAGATGAGCGTGCATTCCCCTGCACAGCGTACTTTTAATATACTAAATGTGCGCCCTTGCCGCCAACCCCTTTTGTATTGAGACGGAGATGGCGTCCTGATTTCGGTGGAATCCTCTGGAAATAAGCTGTGGGGGTGGGCTTGCGAAGGGGGCTGACGCAAGACGACGGGGGCAGAAG
>JBOGOY010001133.1:0-1564 GCA_050748185.1 Pyrinomonadaceae bacterium | reverse complement strand
AGGTGGAGGTAGCCGGTAGGCGAGGGCGCAAGCCGCCCGCGGTAGCTGTCGTTTGAGATGTAAGCGTGTGCGTGTTCGGCCATCGCAGAGACGCCGGCGGGCAGCGGCAAGCCGCCGCGAGTTGTTTCGTCGGGTTACATCGCCAGCACGCGCATCATCTGTTCGTGGACTAAGCCGTTACTGGCGAGCACCGGGGGGCGGTAGATGTCTAATGGCGAGTCGTCGTAGCGCGAGAGGCGGCCACCCGCCTCTTCGATGATGATGGCCCCGGCGGCCACGTCCCATGGCCGCAAGCCCTCCTCCCAAAATCCCTCGAAACGCCCGCAGGCGACGTAGGCTAGATCGAGCGCGGCCGAGCCGTCGCGCCGCACGCCCTGCGCGTGCATGATGAAACTGGTGAAGTGGCGGGCGAAGTCGCCCCGCTCGCGCACGTCGTAGGGGAATCCGGTGCAGATGAGCGCGCGGTTGAGTTCCAGCACTTCGGAGACGCGGATGCGCCGCCCGTTCAACGTCGCGCCCGCGCCGCGCTCGGCGGCGAATAACTCGTCGCGCGTCGGATCGTAAATCACGCCTATCTTGAGTTCGCCAGCGACTTCGAGCGCGATCGAGACACAGAAGCACGGGTAGCCGTGCGTGTAGTTGGTGGTCCCATCGAGCGGATCGACGATCCACTTGTACTCGCTCGGCTGTTCCACGCGCTCCACGACGCCCGCCTCTTCCGCGAGGATCGAATGGCGCGGGTAATAGCTGCGGACGCGCTCGACGATCAACTGCTCGGCGGCCAAGTCAGCTTCGGTGACGAGATCGATGTCGCCCTTGTGTTCGACGCGCAGAGAGACGCGCCCGAACCTCTCGGCGAGAATGCGCCCCGCCTCGCGCGCCGTCTGAATGGCAAAATTAAGCATGGAGTGGATAGTAAATGGTGAATGGTGAATCGTAAATGGCGAACGACGAGGCGCATGATGGCTTACCATTCACCATTCACTATTTACTAATCGGGGCGAGCTTTCGCGCGGCGATCCGAAGTACGTCCTGCACCTGTTGGTCCCAATAGCGCCAGTTGTGCCCGCCGGGCAGTTGGCGGTACTCGTGCGCCACTTTGCGCTCGACGAAGATGTCGGCCAGTGCGCGGTTGGACGCGAGCAGTTGCAACTCATCTTCGGTGCCGCAGTCGAGATAGAGGAAGGGGAGCGCGGGGATGCGTTCGGCGGGTAGTTCGCGGACGAGCTTGAAAAGATCGTTGGCCTGTTTGGTTGCGCCGTCCGCGGGACCAAACGTTTGCAGCAACGAGCGACGGAGCACCGCGCTGAACCGCAAATCGTCTTCCGTTCGCCACGAGGCCGCGCCGACCGCGCCGCTCAGAGAGGCCGCGAACGCGAACATGTCCGGGTGCTTCAACCCGAACTTCAGCGCGCCGTAGCCGCCCATCGAAAGGCCCGCCACGCCGCGACCCGCGCTCCCTTCGATTGTGCGGAAGCGCCGGCCCACGTCGGTCAGCAACTCTTCGACGATGTAACTCTCAAACTTGTCACGCGGCTCCGTCGCGCTGTCGGTGTACCAGCCG
>JBOGOY010001132.1:0-1567 GCA_050748185.1 Pyrinomonadaceae bacterium | reverse complement strand
TACGAAGAGCGATGCCGACTGGAGGCTCATTGACGAGTTCGATGAGAAAGAGGTGAAAAGCAAGGACGCGCTCCGGACCGAACTGAAGACAGCGGAGGAGACGCTCAACACGAAAAAGGAGGAGGCGCGTTGTGTCCAGCAGGCGATCAGTAACATCTACTCGCCCGAGCAAATTTTCAAGCGGACGATGAGCATCACTTTCGCCGTTCTCATCGGGCTGGTGATCACCGGGTTCTTCATTCTGTCTTACGTGGATCAGACAGTGCGCCGGGCTATCTTCTCGGGACAGACGGGGATTCAGTTTCTGACGCTGTTCTCCATCGTCATCGCGATCATCCTCTTCGGCATCACCGGCATTCTGGCCGACAAGGAATTGTCGGCCCTGCTCGGCGGACTATCGGGCTACATCCTCGGCCGCTACAGCAGTCCGAGCGGCGGCGGCAGCCGCGCCGTCGCCAATCAGCCGGCCGTAGGTGTCCCGCCGGCGAACCTAGCCGAAACCGGCCTCGTGTAAACAGAAGCAGCAATGCTCGGTTCAGAACTTGATGACGCGGAGCAGCCCATCGAGTGGCTTGGAACTGTTGAAAAGAGGCTCACAAGGCCGAGGCGCTTCAGCCAAAGTCGCTCTGATTTCATCTTTTTCAACGACCCGCTCACCATCCATGAGGGCTTGACGAGGCGCGCAAACGATCACCACAACTACTTGCACGTCCGTTTCTGATAGCCGGCGGGGCGCGACTCCCTCCTTCAAGGAGACACCCGACACGGCGATGACCCTGCCGGTCCAAGTCTCCACCTCACGTGCCGCCTCACGAACAACTCCGGCACTCCCACCACCAGACACGGCGCGCGGGGCAACGCCCCCGGCACCCCGCGCGCCGCACCCGCCGCGGAAGTCCCTCCACTTCCGCCTTAACCTCACCAGTCACCAGTGCCACAGCCCGTGCCGCGCGCGCGACCCGCTCAAACACACGTTCCAAAGTTCTGTGCGAAAGGTTTATTACTCACCCGAAAACAAGTAACTTAAATCCGACTTTTCCGGTAAAGCTAAACACAGAAAGCGGAATGATGAATAATGAATGAAAGGGTGTCTGTCTTAATTCATCATTCATCATTCCGCGTTCATCATTTGCCTTATGCCTTACCTGATTGACGGCAACAACGTGATGGCGCAGCGCATCGGGTGGCACCGCGACAAGGCGGCGGCGCGGCGGCGGCTGTTGGACGAGTTGGCGCTGCATGGGCGGGCGAAAGGCTTGAGCGTGTCGGTCGTCTTCGACGGCGCGCCGGACGAAAGTTTCCCCGACGGGGCAAGCTACCGCGGTCGTGTGCGCGTCTTTTACGCGGCGCGCGGATCGAACGCCGACGAGAGGATCAAGCGGATAGTCGAAGCGTCTCGCGAGCGGCAAACGCTCGTGGTCGTCACGTCGGATCGCGCGCTGGCCGAGTACGTCCGCCGCTGCGGCGCGCAGACGCAAAGAGCCGGCGACTTTCGCCGCCGGCTTGATGACACCGTGAGTTCTTCCGCCCGAGAGGCTGAGGGGACCAGCAGTCGCCACGTAGGAGA
>JBOGOY010001131.1:0-1569 GCA_050748185.1 Pyrinomonadaceae bacterium | reverse complement strand
GCTGGCGGTCTCCTCGCGCGCAGTCGCCTCTGAAGGCATTCTATACTAAGATTTTGGGCGCGGCAAAAACAGGCTGTTTCAAGAAAGCAGTAACCGGCTCAAGATGAAAGAACGCGAGTTTATTGATGATCGAGCAGCGTTGTGTGATCTGGCCCCGGTGGCGGACGCCCCAATTCGCTACCACGTCTTCGTGTGCAACGGCAAGTCCTGTTCGGCGGTCGGCAGCGCCGAGGTGAAAGCAGCTTTCGCGCGTGAATTGCTCGCCCGCGCTCTCCTGTTCGGCAAGGCGTCGAAGGGGAAAAACCCTCAGGGCAGCATTGTGCTGACCGACTGTAGCTCGGTGGGTTTTTGCGCGGTCGGGGCGGCGGTGCTGGTTTACCCGGACGGCGTTTGGTACGCGCAAGTGCGCGCTGCGGACGTACCCGAGATCGTCGAAGAGCATTTGCTCGGCGGTCGCGTGGTGAAGCGGCTGGTGGCCTTATGCATACCGCACGGCGGAGCGTCGGCGGAAACAAAATAGCTGACCCGTCACGTATTAGTGCGGCGAGACTTAAGCAGTTGACGGGAGTGGTCAAACCGCAGAGCGGGAACCTCGCGGATCCGTCGCCACTATCCGCTCGCGACCGCTCGCGGTTCTGACCTTTTTAGACACCTACGCGCCGCCGAGCGTTTAGGTGCAACATGGCCCGCGCCGGGCCGCATCCAAGCGCCGCGGACGGCCCGCCGGCCCATCGGTCCATACACTTTCACACTGGAGCGAAAGACAGATGCTTCATCAGCTTCGAGCTTTATTCTTCACGTGCGCTGTGGCGCTCGCGATTGCGGGCGCGCTGCCCCTCGCGGCTTCGGCGCAGACATCATCAGTCAAGATGCCAACACTTAATTACAAAGAGCGCGCCCTCCCGAACGGGATGCGCGTCTTGAGCGCGCAGGACAAATCCAGTCCGACCGTCGCCATTCAAGTCTGGTACAAAGTCGGCTCGAAAGATGACCCCGAGGGCCGCAGCGGCTTCGCGCACCTCTTCGAGCACATCATGTTCAAGAGCACGAAGAACATGAAGTCGGAGATGTTGGACCGTCTGACTGAGGACGTGGGCGGCTACAACAATGCCTTCACCGCCGACGACGTGACGGTCTATTACGAAGTGGTCCCCTCTAATTATTTAGAGACGTTGCTCTGGGCCGAGGCCGAGCGCTTGTCTTCGCTCAACGTGGACGACGGCAACTTCAAGTCGGAGCGCGACGTGGTCAAGGAAGAGTTTCGCCAGAATTACGTCGCGCCGCCCTACGGAGGCTTGCGCCTGCTGATCGAGAAAAAGTCTTTCGCGAAGCACCCCTACCGCCGGCCCGGCATCGGCAACATCGAAGAATTGAACGCCGCCTCGATCGAAGACGTGCGCGCTTTCCATCAGACCTTTTACCGGCCCGACAACGCGACGCTGGTCGTCGTCGGCGATTTCGAGCAGGAACAGTTCGATACTTGGGTTGACAAGTATTTCGCGCGCATCGCGAAGCCGGGGACTAAGATCCCCCGCGTCGAGGTGAAAGAGCCGGCGCGCGCCGCCGAGA
>JBOGOY010001130.1:0-1573 GCA_050748185.1 Pyrinomonadaceae bacterium | reverse complement strand
GTGCTGGCCTCCGACCCCGGCAACCTCGAAGGCATCGAGTGGGAGCAGGAAAAGAGCGCGTCTTACATCTACCAGTGAGAAGTCAGAAAAGTAGCCGGAAAGCGAAAGGGCCGCTCGTAACTGAGTGGCCCTTTCGCTTGGCTTAGATTGGTAAACTTGAAGGCTGCTTACTTGGTCCCGCCTGACGCAGCGGCCTCGACCGTGGTGGTGGTCGCCGCGGGGGCAATCTGATGCGTCTGGACGCGCTGCCAATAGTCCTGCACGAACTTCTTGTAGTCGCCGTGTCCCCAGCGGGTGTAGAAGTCGTAGTTCTTCATCTCGCGATAGACCTGATCGTAGTTCCAGCCGTTGAGGTTGAAGCGATACACCGCGCCGACCGAGCCGGTGCGGTGACGGCCCCCCGCGCAGTGGGCGTAGAACTTACCGGTTTCGGGATCGTTAACGGCCTGAAGAAAGGCGGCGATGTCCTGCTCTTTCGGGTACGTCTTGCCTCTCATGGGGATGTTGACGTAGCGCAGGCCGGCGGCCTCGGCGGCGGACTTGGCATAGACTTCGGCGTCTTCGCGGAGGTCGAGGATCGTCTTGATGCCGATGGCCGCGAGCGACTGGTAGTCTGCTTCCTTCGGCTGCGCGCCGCGGAAGAAGCGCTCGTCCATCTGGCCGAAATTTTTGATTTTAACTTGGGGGTAGAGAGCGCGTTCGTCGGGGGATGTTTGGGCGAACGAAACGAAGCTGAGCGTCAGGAGGGCGAACAATGCCGCGGCGAAGCGGCTGCGAGAGATGGTCTGGCTCATAAGCTGCAAACTCCTCCAACGGGTCGAACGCGCTCCGGCGTTCGGCAGAAAAATGAACGGGGGTTGGTGGGGGTGTCGCCTGAGTGCCAAACGTGACCGGCGTCCGATCCCTTCCGACGAAGGTAAAGCACTCTCTCTACTTTTGCAGATTATGCGCGGGAACCGCGCGTCTCTGATCGCGAACGGTGTGAGCTTAACACTACTGACAGCCGCGGACAATTCATAAATAGCAGCATCGTGTACATCGGAAAATAAGATTCATTGCGGCGGAGGCGAGTTGCCCCATTGGGAGTTCGGTTTTCGCTGAAAACTACCGCAAAACAGCTCTTGAAATGGGCCTCGGCGCGGCGCACACAGGCCGCTCAGATTGACGCAAACAAGCATCCACGAAAGGCGGGAAAATGTGTGTTGCAAAATCGGGCGCGCGCGGTTAGATTGTCGGCTGTTCGACCCCTTAACAATTCGAGGTGGAGGTCTCCCCGGGATCAAGGGTGCTCCTTTGCCTTATTCGATAGCCACTGGAGGTAAAGAAAGTGCCGACCGGAACGTGCCCTGAATGCGAAGCCGAGGTCCATGTGGACACGGACACAGACAAAGGCGACGTGGTGGAGTGCGAGGAGTGCGGGACTGGCTTGGAGGTAGTCGGACTCGACCCCGTGGAACTCGACATCGTTGATGACGACGACAAAGACGACGACGACGAGGAAGACGACTACTGAAGCCGCAGGGCGACAGTAGTCGCTAAATTAGAACGTACAGGTTGGGACATAAATAAGAAA
>JBOGOY010001129.1:0-1579 GCA_050748185.1 Pyrinomonadaceae bacterium | reverse complement strand
CTCTATGGGTGGATGCAGATTTTTATCGCCAATACGGGATCGCAGGCCTCGCTCGCCGTCGCCCTTGCAGGCTTTTTGAACGTCCTGACGGGGGGCTCGTTTAATACGACCTACTTCTCATTCAATGTCTTAAGCTACGCAATTCCATTCGGCACTTTACAGATCATCGCACTGCTGTCCATTGCCGTTCTCACGCTGGTCAACTGCGCGGCGGTAGTGGTAAGCGGCTACGTGGCGACCGTCCTGACCGTCGTGAAGATCGCGCTCGTGCTGCTAATCGGGGTCGGTGCGTTCTTAGCCTCGGACGGCGGGTGGGATAATTTCGCACTGGCGAACGTCGGCGGCGCATGCGAGGGCGTGAGCGACGCGGCGCGTTATGGCATCGCGGGCTTCGGCGCGGCGATGCTCGGGGCGCTGTGGGGCTACGACGGTTGGAACAATCTGACGCTCGTCGCCGGCGAGGTGAAGAACCCTCAGCGCAACATCCCGCTCGCCCTGATCGGCGGTATGCTCGTCATCATCACACTGTACGTCTTCATCAACATTGCCTACTTCTACGTGCTGACGCCGACGGAAGTCGCCAACATCCCAGCGCCGCCTCAATCCACGGTGGCGACCGAAGCGGCGAAACAGTTTCTCGGCCCCGTCGCAGTCAGTTTGATCGCAGCGGCGCTGCTCGCCTCCAGCGTAGGCTCGCTTCACACGTCAATCCTGACGGGCGCGCGCGTGCCCTATGCAATGTCGCGCGACGGGATGCTCATCCCTAGCCTTTCGCGCCTGAGCAAATCGACGCGCGTGCCCGTCGGCGCTCTCATCATGCAGGGGAGCTGGGCCGGCGTCTTAACACTCTCCGGCTCGTTCGACACGCTGACCAACTATGTCGTCTTCGGCTCGTGGATTTTCTACGGCCTGACGACCGCCTCGGTCTTCCTCTTCCGCCGCCGGATGCCGCACGCCGAGCGGCCCTATAAAGCATGGGGCTACCCGGTCGTGCCGATTCTGTTTTTACTGGTGACGGCTTTTCTATTAATTAACACGCTGCTCACGACGCCGGTGCAGGCGCTCATCGGGCTGGGCTTGATCGCGCTCGGCCTGCCGGTTTACTGGTACTTCTCCAAGCGCGGTCTCGTTAACATCTCGCAGGAATCGCCATACGGCAATTAGCTTCACTCGAATAACCACAAAGGCACGAAGGCACGAAGTTGACTGACCTATTCTTCGTGCCTTCGTGCCTTTGTGGTTTGTTCTGTTCTCAGATGCTGGCGCGCGTCTTGAGAGCTTCACGCGCCACTTCCCGGTCGTCAAAGTGGAACACTTCCCGGCCGATGATCTGGTAATCCTCGTGCCCTTTGCCTGCGAGCAGCACAACATCGCCCGGGCGGGCTTCGGCGATGGCTGCGTGAATCGCCTCGCGACGGTCGGCGATCTTGCGGTAAGGCTTGCCCGATGATGCCATGCCAATTTCCGCGTCGCGCAGAATCTGTTCGGGGTCTTCGGTGCGCGGGTTGTCGGAAGTGAGGATCACTACGTCGCTCAGCGAAGCGGCGGCCTCGCCCATCAGCGCGCGCTTGCTGCGGTC
>JBOGOY010001128.1:0-1581 GCA_050748185.1 Pyrinomonadaceae bacterium | reverse complement strand
GCCGCACCAGACTTTTCCACCGAACTGCGCCGGGAGATTTTCGCCGCGCGGCTGGGCGAATGTTTTACGCCGGGCCGCCTCCTCAATCTCTATCAGGGCGGGGCGACCGGAGTGCCCCGCTCGGCGCTCAGTCATCTCGTGAGTTGCCCGCGCTGTCTGGACGAAGCTAATCGCCTGCTCGACCTGCCGCTTCTGCAAGAGAGATCCGCGATGGACGTGCTAGGCATAGAGCCTGACAACACGAAAGTCTGAAGCGGTGTTCGCAAAACTCACATTCGCTAGATGCGTCACCCAGCACTTATCAATTTCTCTTGAGGTTTAACGTTCCCCCATATGTCAATCGAGTTATCTGTCATCATTCCGGCCTACAACGAGTCGGCGCGACTCAGCGCGACGCTCGCGCAGGTCTGCGCCTACTTGCACGCACAGCCCTACGACGCTGAACTGATCGTCGTTGACGATGGCTCTGACGACGACACCGCCCACATCGCCGCGCAGTCTTTCGCGCGCTGCGCCGGCCGGATCGCCGCGCACCTCATCCGCGTCCACCCCAACCGCGGCAAGGGCTTCGCCGTCCGTCAGGGTCTGCTCGCCGCCCGCGCCCCCATCGCCCTCTTCTCCGACGCCGACCTCTCGACGCCGATCACCGAGGCGCCGAAACTGGTGGAACCGCTGCGCTCCGGCCAGTACGATGTCGTCTTCGGCTCGCGGGCGCTCAACCGCCGTCTGATTGGCGTGCATCAGCCGTGGCGGCGTGAGCAGGGTGGTCGCCTCTTCAATCTCGTGGTGCGGGTGGCGACCGGGATGCCGTATTGGGACACGCAATGCGGGTTCAAGGCGTTCCGCCTCGACATCTGCCGGCCGCTTGTCGAGGCGGCGCAGATTGACCGGTTCGGGTTCGACGTGGAGTTGTTGTACATGGCGCAGGTGGGGGGGTTGCGCTTGTTGGAGTGGCCGGTGCGGTGGGACCACAACGAGGGGAGCAAGGTGAACGTCGTGCGCGACAGCCTTCGGATGCTGGACGAAGTACGGCGGGTGCGCGGGCTGAGGCGGGCGGGGGCATATGACGAGGTGCTCGCGCGGGCGCAGGAAGTGGCGGCGCGACCCGAAGCGCGCGCACCGCTCAAGCCGCGCGAGGCCAACTCACCCCACACCGACTTTCCACTTAAAATGGTTCGTGCGGCAGGCCGGATGTGAGTAAAGGAAGTTGTCGCGTTGGCCGTGGCGAAGGATGAAAATTGACGCGGCGGCAGGGACCGCCTTCGTGCGCCGTATGAAGTTTGTCGCCCGCTGGCAAAGAATTACTGTCTGACGTATTGACGAGCCGGCGGAATTGGCATATCGTCGCGCCCGCTGAAAAGCTTCGGGGCTGACCTCAGAGCCCGCACTTGCCTTCGTCTCACAAAGTCCGGCCTTCGTGTCCTTCGCGCTTTTTGGCTTGCGGAAAGTAAGCTCTACCTCTACCTCACTCTAAGGAGAACTCCTATGACGCTCAAGAGTCTTCGACCTTCGCGTCGAACCTTGTGGCTCGTGCTGCGGCCGGCGATCCTCTGCTTCGCCGCACTGCTCTCTGCCGCCGCG
>JBOGOY010001127.1:0-1606 GCA_050748185.1 Pyrinomonadaceae bacterium | reverse complement strand
GCTTTCGCCACCGGCGCGTCGGCGACCACCGCTTGCTCCGAGGCGCAGATGGTCCCGTTATCGAAGCACTTGCCCGTCAGGATGTTCTGCACCGCGAGCGGCACATCGGCCGTGCGCTCGACGAAGACGGGGACGTTGCCGGGGCCGACGCCGAACGCCGGTTTGCCTGAGGAATAAGCGGCGCGCACCAAGCCGATGCCGCCCGTCGCGAGGATAACGGCGGTCAGCTTGCTCTTCATCAGAGCTTCGGTGCCCTCGATGGTCGCCGTCGTCATGCAGGCGATCGCCTCGGCCGGCAAGCCTTCTTTGACCGCGGCCTCACGCACCACGCGCGCCGATTCCGCAATGCAACGTGCGGCCGAAGGGTGTGGCGACAAGACGACCGCGTTACGCGACTTGATCGAGATGAGACACTTGAAGATCGCCGTCGAGGTGGGGTTGGTCGAAGGGATGATGGCGGCGACGACGCCGCGCGGGCTGGCGATCTCCAACACGTCCGCCGACTCGTTAATGATGCCGACCGTGCGGAGGTGCTTGAAAGCGTTCCACACGTCCTCGGCGGCGAAGCGATTCTTCTCGGCCTTGTCCGCCGGGACGCCGTAGCCCGTCTCTTCGACGGCCATCGCTCCCAACCGCGCCGCGTCTTTCAGCGCCGCCCGCGCCATCGCCTCGCAGATGCGATCGACCTTCGCCTGATCGAAGCGCGCCAGCGTCTGCTGCGCCCGGTGCGCGGCCTCGACCAGATCGCGCGCCTGCTGCACCGACACGAGGTCTTTGTCCACCGCCTCAACCGCCATGACGACCTCCACAACAGCGGGTAGAGGGCAGAGGATAGAGGATAGTGAAAGACTCGCTTCTTTCTACCCTCTACCCTCTATCCTCTATCCTCTTTTCTCTTTATTGTTTTCGCGCGCCGGAGCCTGAAGTGAGCGGGACTGCTGATCGCCTTCGCTGAGTTCGCCGCGGGAGCCGCCCTGAACGGCGCGTTCGTCCGGGCTGTAGCCGACGCGGCCGTTGCGTGGCAGGACGCGCTCGACTTCGGTGTGCGGGCGGGGAATGACGTGCACGCTGATTAGTTCGCCGACCCGGCGGGCGGCGGCCGCGCCGGCGTCGGTCGCGGCCTTGACCGCGCCCACGTCGCCGCGCACGAAGATCGTGACGTAGCCCGCGCCGATATATTCTTTGCCGAGCAGTTGGACGTTGGCGGCCTTGACCATCGCGTCGGCGGCTTCGACCGCGCCGACGAAGCCCTTCGTCTCGACCATGCCAAGTGCTTCGAGAGGCATTTTGGGAGTCCTCGCTTTTCTGATTGTAAGAGTTAAAACTGGTCGCTTGATTGTCTGAACGGCTAGAACGTAGCACCGCCCGGCGGAAGAATCAAGCGACGCGCATCCTTTTCAAATACTAACGTTTGACAGCCTTGCGGAGCCGAAGCTATAGTGCGCCACAAGGCCCGGAACGCGCGTCAAACGGAGGGCTTGGCTCCCGCCAGACATTGCAGCGACACGGCCACCGCGAGTTCCTTGCCGCCGAAGCGCAGGGTGAACGTGGAACCCCCTGAAACAGCACCTCGAAGGGCAGGCGCGAAACGTGGAGGACGACAACT
>JBOGOY010001126.1:0-1607 GCA_050748185.1 Pyrinomonadaceae bacterium | reverse complement strand
GCCTGCGCCTGCGCGAGCAGAGCCGCCGAGCCGCCGCCCCCGCCGGCGGGCCGTGGCGGCGCGGACGGGGCGGGGATGCCGAGATTGGTGTGCGCGTCGATCAGGCCGGGGTACACGGTCAGCCCCGCGCCGTCGATCACGCGCGCGTCCGGCGGGGCCGTGACGTTCGCGCCGACGGCGGCGACGAGCCCGTTGCGGACCACGACCGTGCCGCGCGCGATCTCCTGCCCGGCGGCGGGCACGACGCGCGCGTTGGTAATGGCGTAGGTGTCGATCGCGAGGCGCAGCGGCTGCTGCTGCGCCGAGGCCGTATGCGTGGCGAACGGGGCCGTGAGCATGCAGGCGGCGAGGGCGGCTACGGCCGCAGCGCGCCGAAGTGGAGGAGTAGCGGCCGGGGGCCGCGCGGTCAGTTTTCGCATAGTGTTTCTACTCTCGGGAAAGTGGTTCACTGCCTTGAAACGATGCGCGGCCTCGTGCCGGAGAGTGCTGGCCAGAGCCTCGGGCGGCGCGCCGGATATTCGACGACGGACGAGCGAAGGGCGGCAGACAGGAGATTACACCGGCTGCGGACATCGGTTCGGACTGTAAAGCTATCGGAAGAAGTAAAGAGATACTGACGCGAGCGCCGGGTGCGCGCCCTGTTACGCGGCGCTCGACGGGAAAGTTTCCGCCCGCCGCGCGCTTTGGTACTGCCGGAGGCGGGATCATACAACAAAAGAGTGAGGGCGCCACAACGCCTCTCACTCTTTTATGCCGAACGTCAGCCATCAAGTCAGCCGTCGAGCGCGCTCACTTGCGGTTGGCGTTGTTCGCGTTGCCGCGGTTGTCGTTGCCACCTACCATGCTGTCGCTGGCCCTGATCGCCAGTTGGTTCCTCACGCTCTTGACGCCGTCGAGGGCCTTGACGGCTTTCTCCGCTGCGGCCTTGTGCGCTTGGCTCGCGACCGTGCCGCGCAAGGTGACGGCGGCGTTGTCCACGTCAACATTGATGGTCGAGTCGCGGAGGTCATCGACACCGGCGAGCGTGCCTTTGGCCTTCACCCACAGCCAGCCGTCCTTGACGCCGGAGCCGACGGTATCGCCCGCCTCACGCGCCTCGCGCCCATAGCGGTCTTTGTCCCGCTCGTAATCCGCCTCGCTGACGTTGGCGTTGTAATCACGGCGCGCGTTGGTGTTTGCGTTGGCATTGTTGTTGGTGTTGATGGTCGCCGCCGTGTTGTTGTTGTTCGTGTTGGTCAGGACACCCGTGTTGCCATTGTTCGTGGTGTTCGCGTTAGTGTTAGTGTTGGCCGTCTCGGTGGCGCACCCGGCAGAGAGCGCGGCGGTTAATGCGGCCCCGGCGGCGACGATTGCAAGTCTCCTCATCTTCCTTCTTCCTCCTCTGGGCTTTTCAACAAGCAAATAAAAAATCTTCCGACACACGACGCCGCGACCGAGGCCGCGCGACGCTTCTTCCGAAGTGCGCGGGCGGTTGGGGCCGCAACGCTAGACATCGGGGGAATCTTGATCAGGGGATTATCTTGCGGGAACTTTTACCACCGGGCCGGGGCGGAAAGCAAGGCAGAACAAAACGGGTATCAGGTGTCGGGTGTCGGTAAAACCTTTAC
>JBOGOY010001125.1:0-1614 GCA_050748185.1 Pyrinomonadaceae bacterium | reverse complement strand
GTGTTGGGCGTCGCGCGCGACGTGACGGAGCGGAAAGGGTTGGAAGAGCAACTCCGCCAAGCGCAGAAGATGGAAGCCGTCGGCCGGCTCGCCGGCGGGGTGGCGCACGACTTTAATAACTTGCTGACCGCCATCACCGGCTACAGCGATCTCTCACTGCGCCGGCTCGCCGATAACCCGGCCGTGCGCCGCAATCTCGAAGAAGTCAAAAAAGCGGCGGAGCGCGCGGCCGGCCTGACGCGCCAACTCCTCGCTTTCAGCCGCAAACAGGTCTTGCAGCCGAAAGTGATTGTGCTTAACGATGTCATCCACGACATGAACAAGATGCTACAGCGTCTGATCGGGGAAGACGTCGAATTGCGAGCGGAACTCGACCCGCGACTCGGGCGGGTCAAGGCAGATCCGGGGCAGATCGAGCAGGTGATCATGAACCTCTCCGTCAACGCTCGTGACGCGATGCCGCTCGGCGGCAGACTCACCATCGCGACCGCCAACGCCACACTCACCGCCGAGGATGCCCGACGCCATCATTACGTGCAGCCCGGCGCATACGTCCTGCTGTCAATCACTGACACCGGATGCGGGATGGACGAGGAGACTCGGAAGCACATCTTCGAGCCGTTCTTCACCACGAAGGAGGTCGGTAAGGGGACGGGTCTCGGCCTCTCGACCGTCTATGGCATCGTCAAGCAGTCAGGCGGATACGTCTGGGCGGATAGTGAGATCGGACGCGGAACCACTTTCAGAATTTACTTCCCCCGAGTTGAGGCACCGATCAGAAGCGACATCGTTAAGGACGGAGACGGCGCACTCCCCCAAGGCGAGGAAACCGTGCTCCTCGTGGAAGACGAGGACATAGTGCGGGAACTGACGCATGAGTTCCTTGAGATGAGCGGCTACACGGTGCTGGAGGCCAGAAATGGCCGCGACGCGATCACGATCTGCGAGCAGCACGACGGGCCGATCAATCTCGTCCTGACCGATGTCGTGATGCCGCAGATGAGCGGCCGGGAACTGGTCGAGCGACTCGCGCCGCTACGGCCGGCGATGCGCGTGCTCTACATGTCGGGCTACACCGACGATCAAATCGTCCACCACGGCGTACTCAGTGAAAGCAAGTCGTTTCTGGAGAAGCCCTTTACCATCCAAGCCTTGGCGCGCAAGGTGCGCGCCGTACTCGATGCGGTTTGAGCGCGGGCGCTGAGAACTCTAAAGTGACGAGTGACAAGTGACGGGTGACAAGTAAGAGATGACTTTCTCCTGTCACCTGTCACTATTCACTCTCTGCTCTTGTCACTCGTCACTCTCCCTTTAGCCTCCGCCGGGGCGCGGTAGCGGAAGTGAGGGCAAGCTGCCCTAAGTTTTCCGGCTTCAGCCGCGACCGGCACAGCGCGAGATTGAGGCGCGCGTCTTCATAACTGCCGTCCTCCTGCCTGAGGGCGATCTCAAACTCGCGCTCGGCCTCGCGGTAGCGGCCCATGAGGGCCAGTATCACGCCGAGATTGTTGCGACCGGCTGGGTGTCGATCATTGGAGAATCGGATGGCGTCGCCGAACAGCGTGGCCGCGGCCCGGTAGTCGCCCGCGCGGGTGTTGAGAATGCCCAGCCTAAAGT
>JBOGOY010001124.1:0-1615 GCA_050748185.1 Pyrinomonadaceae bacterium | reverse complement strand
CGACGGGCTCGTGCTGGTCTTTGACGCGACTTGACTCGGCGGCGTCACGGCAGTTGCCGTGTGGGATCATCAGCCAAGCCCCGACGAGATTCTCGGCGCGCGTCTGAGCACGGGTTGGCGTCCGACGCCATCAGCGTTGAAGGAAGGCGATAAAATTCTCGGCCATGCGGCGTGCGCCGTCACGTCTCGACACTCATAACTTTGCCGAAGCTTTCTTTCGCCCCTGCGGGGCTACGGTTCTGTCATGACGCCTTCCCACGACTCGCGTCGTGGGCTACATTCTTCCGCGCCTGACGGCGCTCCTTCCACTTCGATTTTTTAACGGAGACTTTAACGTGCATCAAATACGCCTTTGCTTGTCACTCCTGACTCTGCTGCTCACGGGCTCGGTCTGCTTTGCCCAAACCAGCCCGGCCACAAACACGGCGTCGAAAACCGTCGTCATCAAAGCCGCGCGGATGTTCGACGGCAAGAGTGATCGCGTCGTCTCGCCCGGCCTCGTCGTCGTGCGCGACGGCGTGATCGTCGCGGTCGGGGCGAGCACCGCGATCCCCATGGGCGCGGAGGTGATCGATCTCGGCGACGCGACGCTGCTGCCCGGCTTCATGGACGCGCACACGCACCTGTCGGGCGAGGCTTCGGAAGATTGGAAGCAGGACGAACTCGACTCGTTGAAGAAATCGCCGCCCGAACAAGCGCTCGACGCGAGCGTGCACGCGCGCAAGACTCTGTTGATCGGCTTCACAACCGTGCGTGATTTGGGCTCGGGCGATCTGATTGACGTGGGACTGAGGAACGCGATCCGCAACGGCAAGATCGTTGGTCCCCGTCTACTCGCCTCGGTGCGCGCCGTCGGCGCGACCGGCGGCCACTGCGACCCGACGGGCGGTTACCGCCCCGGCCTGTTCGACAAGGGCGGGAGCAACGAGGAGGCGGTCGCTAACGGGCCGGACGCGGTGCGCGCCGCCGTCAGGACCAACATCAAGTTCGGGGCCGACGTGATCAAAGTCTGCGCGACGGGCGGTGTGCTTTCACTCGTCGGTGATGTCAACTCGCCGCAACTGACGCAGGCCGAACTCGACGCGCTGGTGGACGAGGCGCACGCGCTCAGGCGCAAGGCGGCCGCTCACGCACACGGCGCGGAGGGAGCCAAGCGCGCGATCCGAGCCGGCATCGACTCGATCGAGCACGGTTCGTTCCTCGACGAAGAAGCGCTTGACCTGATGCGGCAGAAGGGGACGTTTCTGGTCCCCACGCTGATGGCCGCCGAAGGGTTGCGCGAGCGTCTCGCGCGCGGCGACAACCTGCCGCCCAACGTCGCCGCCAAAGCCCGCGCCGCGATCGAGAGCATTCGGGGCACGTTTCGCAAGGCCCTCGCCAGACAGGTCCGCATCGCCTTCGGCACCGACGCCGCCGTCTACCCACACGGCCGCAACGCCGAAGAGTTCCGCCACATGGTCGAACTCGGCATGAAGCCCATCGACGCGCTCAAAGCGGCGACTTCGGTTGACGCCGAACTGTTCGGCCTGAGCGACCGGTTGGGCACGCTCGAAGCCGGCAAGCTCGCCGACATCATCGCCACGCCCGGCGACCCGACCGAGGACTTCCGGCAAAG
>JBOGOY010001123.1:0-1623 GCA_050748185.1 Pyrinomonadaceae bacterium | reverse complement strand
CCTGACGGCCCCGTGCGGCGGCGTTGGGCGCAGAGTTTCTGGCGCGCGACACGCGCGCCACAACTCGACGCCGCCGCGCGTACCGAAACGGAAATCGCCGCGCAGGCCAACCTCTAACCGAAACTCACACGAGAAGGAGAACCGCTGATGTTTATTGAATTGCACCTGCTGCAAAATTTCGCGCCCTCCAACCTGAACCGCGACGACACGGGCGCGCCTAAAGATTGCGAGTTCGGCCAGCATCGCCGCGCTCGCATTTCCAGCCAGTGTCTTAAGCGCACGGCGCGCGAGTTTGTGCGCGATGAAGAATTGCTGCCCGCCGCAGCGCGTGCGACCCGCTCGCGCCGCTTCGTCCAGGAACTGGTCCAGCGAATGAAGGCGCAGGGTAAGAATGAGGAAGAGGCTCGGCGTGTGGTAACGACGGCCCTCGGCGGCATCGAGTTGAAGGTGGACGAAAAGAATCAAACCGAGTACCTGCTTTACCTCGGTCAGCGCGAACTGGACCAGCTAGCCACTGAATGCCTGAACCATTGGGACGCGCTCTCCGCCGCGTCAGCGCAGTCAGTTGAGGGCGAGGCCGGCGCAGGCGGCAAGAAGAAGGGCGCGAAGAAGGCAGCTAAAGACGCCGTGCCCGCGGACGTGCAGAAGGCGCTCAAGGCTGCGCTTGATGGCAGGCGCGCCGCCGATCTCGCCATGTACGGGCGAATGCTGGCGGACCTGCCGGGGCGCAACGTGGACGCTGCCAGCCAAGTTGCACACGCCATTTCAACCCACCGCGTCAGTATGGAGTTTGATTACTACACGGCAGTGGACGATCTCAACAAAGAAGACGCGGGCGCAGGCATGATCGGCACGACTGAATTCAATTCCGCCTGCTACTACCGCTACTCAAACGTGGACTTCGACCAACTGATCGACAATCTCGGCGACGCGGAGTTGGCGCGCGAAGCACTACGGGCTTACTTGCGCGCCTCCGTGATGGCCGTGCCGACGGGCAAGCAAAACAGCTTCGCCTCGCCGACGCCGCCAGCGCTCGTTTTGGCGGTGGTGCGCGACGCCGGACTGTGGTCGCTGGCAAACGCCTTCGAGCGTCCTGTGCGCGCCGACGACGCGGAGGGGTTAATGGAGAAGTCAGTGCGCGCGCTGGACCAACATTTCGGTCAACTCCGCGCTCTATACGGCGACTACTCCGGTATCCGTCAGGCGTTTGTGGCGACTCTGCATAGAGACAGCTTGCAAGCGTTGCAGGAAGCGCAGGTCGGAAGCGTGCCGGATTTAGTCGAAAGTGTCGTCAACGAAATCATTCCCGCCGACGGCTCAAATGGAGGTGCGAGATGAGTCGGACACTGCTGCTGCGGCTCGCCGGGCCGATGCAGTCGTGGGGCGCTCAAAGCCGCTTTCGCGAGCGCGAGGCCGGGCGCGAACCGTCGAAGAGCGGCGTCGTCGGGCTGCTTTGCGCCGCGCTCGGGAAGCCCCGCGACGAGGGAAACGGTGACGACGGTAACGGCGACAAGTTCCCCGCCCTCGCACGATTGGCAGCACTTCGCATGGGCGTGCGCGTGGATCGCGAGGGGGCGCTTTTACGCGACTATCACACGGCGGGCGGCACGCACGGGCGTGCCG
>JBOGOY010001122.1:0-1624 GCA_050748185.1 Pyrinomonadaceae bacterium | reverse complement strand
GATGAACGCGGATCAGAAATTAGATGTGTCTGATCTGCGTTCATCCGCGTTCATCCGCGGCCTGATTTGTATCGGCAGCGTTGTTATTCGCGGGCGGCGGCGTCTGCGTCGGCCGTTTCGGCAGGAGGAACCTCTTCGGCGGCTGCCGCCGGGGCCGCCGGCGTCCCACCGCCACCCTCGGCCGCAACGACGACCGGAATCTCGACCACTACTTCGCGGTGGAGTTTGACAGCGACGCTGAACTCGCCGATCTCCTTGATCGGTTCGCGTAGGGTGATGCGGCGGCGGTCGATCTCGTAGCCCTTCTCTCTGATCGCCTCGGCGATGTCCATCGAGGTCACGGAGCCGTAGAGGATACCGTGCTCGCCGACGCGGCGGGTGAAGTTGAGTGTGAGCGCCTTCATCTGCCCGGCCTGCGCCTCGGCGGTCGAGCGCTCGCTCGCCTCCTTCTTCAAGAGCGCCCCGCGCTCGGCCTCGATCTGCTTGACGTTGCCGGCGGTCGCTTGGACGGCGAGTTTGCGCGGCAGCAGGTAGTTGCGCGCGTAGCCGGCCTTAACTTTAACGATCTCGCCGCGCGCTCCCAAATTCTCCACGTCTTCACGCAAGAGGATGTTAGTGTTGGCCATGATCCGTTGGTCCCTCCCCTTCAGTCTGCGGCGTAAGGCAGCAGCGCGATGTTGCGCGCGCGCTTGATGGCCTCGGCCAGCATCCGCTGGTGCATCGCGCACCCGCCGGAAATGCGGCGTGGCATGATTTTGCTGCGCTCCGGGATGAACGACTGTAAGAGCTTTACATCCTTGAAGTCGATCAAATCAACCTTGTCCGCGCAGAAGCGGCAAACTTTGCGCCGCCGGTAACGACGCCCGCCCTGCTGCCGCCCGCCGCCGCCACCACCACGACCGCCGCCAGAGGGGCCGGGGCTGGACATCCCCCCGTCTTCCGCGTCAAAACCGCGTTCTTCTCTGTAATTACTCGACATAATCTCCTCTTTTCACTCGCTGCCGCGACGGTGGGGCCGCGCACTCCCTGAATTTCATCAGGGGACCAAGCGCCACCACGCCGCAAATTCTTCACACGCCGAAAGGCAAGGACCGTAGCGCCCGCTCTCTCAGGCCGCACCGCCCTCGCCGCCGGCCGCCGGGGCTGCGGGCGTAGCAGTCGCCACCGCCGGGCCGCTGCTGCTGCTAGTCGCGGCCCGCTGCTGGCCGCCTCCGCCGCTTGAGCGACCACCGCCCGTGTTGCGGCGACTCGCCTTGCGCGCGCGTCGCTCTTTGAGCTTGTCGGCGCGGCGTCGATCCTCGTCCACGCGCACGGTCAGGTAACGGATCACGGCGTCGCTAACGCGCATCCGGCGCTCCAACTCGGCGATCTCGCGGCCCGTGCCCTCGACCTCGAAGAGCATGAAGTTGCCTTCGGTCTTGCGGCCGATGCGGTAGGCCAACTGACGCCGACCCATGCTTTCGGATTTGGTGATGGTGCCGCCCTGATCCGTGACCGTGTGTTGCAGACCATCGATCAGGCGCGTTGCGTCATCTTCGGCGGTGTCCGTGTCAAGAATGAAGACGACTTCGTAAACTCTCTTTTCAGCCAAAACGCATCCTCCTTTTGGATGTCTAGCCTCGCC
>JBOGOY010001121.1:0-1629 GCA_050748185.1 Pyrinomonadaceae bacterium | reverse complement strand
GGTTGAAGGGGTGCGCCCGGCGGCGGAAGCTAAAGACTCAAAAGTGACGGGTAGTCAGCTTGTTCTTTGAAAATAGCCCCCACTGACTTAGGCTGGAAGCGTTCAACCATCCAGACCAGCAGCGAGGGCTACCACATGTTAGGCCTAACTCGTGTGCCGCCGAAGGTATATGATTTTCTCTTCCGCTTCAAGCCTTCGTTCCGCTGTCCGCAGGCGCGCCACTTCGTCTTGTTCTGTTGGCTCTTGACGGCCCTCTGCTTAGAGCAAGGCAACGGCACGCTCACCGGCTTGCATCGTCAGTTGCCGCCACGCCTCAAGTATTGGACCGTGTTACGGCTCGTCCGCAGCGGTTGGTGGTCGGAGCAAGAGTTGCTGCGCGCCATCAGCGCCGATGTCTTAGTGACCTTGCCGCCGCCCGCCGATGGTCGCCTCTACTTGGTCGGTGACCTGACGCTTAAAGATAAGCGCGGCGCACACCAACCGTTGGGGCGGGTGACGCGCCATAGCCAGTATGCCGCCTACAGTTTCGGCCTTGAGGTCTTGCTGGTGTTGGCGTGCTGGGGCCACTACCGCATCCCGGTCGGCTGTGTCGTCCTCAACCCGGCGGAACAGGGAGCGCAGAATCAGCATTTTCGCCGTTTATTACGGGAGTTTCCCTTGCCGCCGTGGGTGCGCGAAGTCATCGTGGTGGCCGATGCGGGCTTCGCCTCAAGCGCCACCTTTCGGCAGTTGGAGCAGCACGGCTACAAGTATGTGTTCGCCGCCGCCCGGACGCGTAAGTTCACCGATGGCAAGAGCCTGCGCGACTTCGTGCGGCATCTGCCCAAGAGTTGCTATCGGAGAGTCAAGACGACAAAACCTGACGGTCGCCGCCGGGATTATTGGATTCATGTCAGCCGGAAAGTTGTCCACGGCATCGGTGATGTCACGATCATCTTATCAAAGACGCGGCGCAACACTGGGCCGAAGCAGACGAAAATCATCGTGACCAATCTCGACGCGGCGACACCGGGGACGCTCCTCTCAATCTATGCGCGGCGCTGGGGGGTGGAGTTGACTTTCAAAGAACTGAAGAGTGGGCTGCATCTGGGCGAGATGCAAGTGACCAAAGAGGCGGAGCGGGTGCGCCGCGGAGTCGGCTTCTCGGTCTTGGCCTATCTGCTCTTGGTCAAACTCTATGGCGCGGAAACGGAGACTCCGGCGCAGTTCAGCATCTTTCGCTTCAAGCAACAATTCTTAGTGGAGGTGTGCCAAGCACAACACAACGGGACGGAGCAGAAATGGCAACGCAAGTTCGATAAATTAAGGCTGGCCGCGTAAGCATATGCGGTCACCCGTCACTTTTGAGGATTTAGTAACAAGCTTCCGGCGATTTGTGGACGACGATGAGTCATTCGAGGATGAGATTGCGTCCACGAATGGCGGGGGACGTCCAACTTCAAAATCTCAAACGTATCTCGTTCAGGTCGCCCGCGCGCTCGGAGACGAAATTGACAGCCACACAATCGTCGGCATCAACGGCGGCGTGGTTTACGTGCCGGAGAGATTCGCAGTTTCGTTCAGTCCGAAAGACGAAAGGTTCTGGACAGGCAAGAAACGTCAGGTCATCCAACAACAGCTACATGAATG
>JBOGOY010001120.1:0-1629 GCA_050748185.1 Pyrinomonadaceae bacterium | reverse complement strand
TGTCACTCGTCACCTGTCACTATTTTTACTTGTCACTTGTCACTCGTCACTGTTTTGAGCTATGAGGCGTGACGGGTTCGAGATCGTGTGCGTCGGCGCGTCCGCCGGGGGGCTGGCGGCGGTGCAGACTTTGCTCTCGGGGCTGGCGGGCGACTTCGCGCTGCCGGTCGTCATCGTGCAGCATCGCGGTCGAACCGGCGGCGAGGGGCTGGGCGGCTTTTTGCAGCGGCACTGCGCGCTGCCGGTGTCCGAGCCGGACGATAAGGACGAGATTCAGTCGGGACACGTTTACGTCGCGCCGCGCGACTATCACCTGCTCGTCGGGCGGCGCGAGGGGTTCGCGCTCTCGACGAGCGCGCCCGTCAATTTCGCGCGCCCCTCGATCGACCTGCTGTTCGAGTCGGCGGCCGACGCTTGGGGACCGGGCGCGCTCGGCGTCGTGCTGACGGGGGCAAACCGCGACGGGGCTCTGGGCCTTGCGCGGATCAAGGAGCGGGGCGGCGGGGCCATCGTGCAGGAGCCCGCGAGCGCGCAGGTGCGCGAAATGCCGGACGCGGCGATTGCCCTTGCGCGCCCAGACCACGTCGCCGCGCTTCCCGAGATCGCCGCGCTGCTTAACCAACTTTCAAGCCAAGTGTCCGTGGCGAGGTCTTCGATATGAGTCAGGTGATGTGCGAGCCGCAAAAAATCAACATCCTGATGGTTGACGACAACCCGGCCAACCTGCTGTCGCTCGAAGCGATTTTGCAGGCCCCGGAGCGCAACCTCGTGCGTGCCGCTTCGGGCAACGCCGCGCTGCGCTACCTGCTCGACTGCGATGTGGCCGTCATCCTGCTCGACGTCAACATGCCCGGCCTCGACGGTTTGGAGACCGCCGCGCTGATCCGCGGGCGCGAGCGCACGCGCGACATTCCGATCATCTTTCTGACCGCCGACCGCGACGGCCACCGCCACGTCGCGCGCGGCTACTCGCTCGGGGCCGTCGATTACATCCTCAAACCGATCGAGCCGAACGTGCTGCGCTCAAAGGTCGCCGTCTTCGTCGAACTGTTCAAGAAGCGCGAGGAGGTCAAACAGCAGGCCGAGTTGCTGCGCGAGAAGAACATCGAGCTTGAAAACGCCAACCTGCAGCGGCTGGGCCGATTGGTCGAACTGGGCCAGCAACTCGCGGCCGAGCGCGTGCCCGCCGAGGTGCTCAAGATCTTCTGCCGCGAGGCGCGCGAGATTGTGGGCGCAACGTTTTGCGGGGCCGGCATCCTCAATGAAAACGGCGCGCTGCTCCACTTCTTCAAAAGCGACATCAGGCAGCCGGGCAAGACTGAGGAATTAGCGGTTCCGCGGACGCCGCAGAGCCTGCGCGACGCGCTGATCGGCGAGCGGCGGCCGATCCGGTTGGCCGCGGGGGCGGCGTCCGACGGTGGCTGGAGCGCGGAGTTGCAGGCGCTCGAAGTGTCTTCATTCTTAGGAACCCCGATCGTGCTCTCGGAGAAGGTGTACGGCTGGATGAGCCTGACGGACAAGATCGGCGCAGACGAGTTCAGCGAGTCTGACGAGAGGCTGGCCGGCACGCTCGCCACGCAGGTCGCGGTCGCCTACGAAAACGCGCGCCTTTACGACGAGGCGCAGCAC
>JBOGOY010001119.1:0-1634 GCA_050748185.1 Pyrinomonadaceae bacterium | reverse complement strand
GGGGTGGTGAGCTTGAGGTTGATGGAAAACTCGCACATCGCCACATAGCCACCCAGATACTTCTTGTGTACCCCGCGTAATATCCTCAGGAAGTTGCGCACCGTCGTCCATAACCCTTCGATGGTGTTGACGTGTACCTCCCTGATCCCATCCCCATCATCATCTCGTGCCCACTCCTTCTCGCCGTGACGAACCGTGCGGCGCACCCGGCTGACCCGCTCGTAAGCGCGCCATTCGTCGGTGTAGATGGTGGCTTCGCTGGCCGTGTAGCTGTGGACGTGGGGCACTAAGGTCTCTCCATCGGCGTGCTCGATCACTCCCAGTCTCACCTGACCACTCTCCCTACCCACCGTCCCGACGATCGGCGGCCGATCGTTCTCGTAGGTGCCGTGGCCGCGCCGCTTGTTGGCGCGCCTTCTGGGAGGATCTTGGGGATCCAGATGCCGCTCACCTTTTTTCCCCCGCGTTCTGGAACATCTCATCGGTCTCGGTATGCTCATCCACCAGCGGCGCTTCCGGCTGGAGTCTTTGGGCGTTCGCTTGTAATACTTTGCGCAGTTCGTGGACGGTGGTGCGGCTCACACTCAGCTCTTCGGCTAGGCTCATGCTCGATTCCCCTTTGACGACGCCCCGCAAGAGCAACACCACTTGAGAGGGTCGCAAGTGCTTCTTCTCGAAGACGGTGGAGGAATAGAGGTTGTAGGTGCCCTCGCAATCTAGGCAGCGGTAGACTGTCAGTCGGCTCGTCTCGGTCTGTCGGAACCGGCGCCGCCTCGCCGAGTCACACTTTGGGCATCGCAACCCCTCGGGGTGAAAATGTCCGAGCAGCCACCTTTCGCTCTGATAGTCGTCCAGTAAGTCGGTAATCGGGAAAATCATGCCTGCATCCTATCGCACTTTCCTTGAACATGAGCCAAGCGCTTATACTCCAGCCCCGGATATCTGCCTCCGGCAGAATTCGAGACTATACACACCCTTCGAGAAGTCGCGAGCTCGTCATCGTCTATGAGCAAGGTGAAACGCAAGGCGAAACAGCTCCTGCGCCATCGGCCAAGTATGCACATTGATCGGCGGCTGCGTGGCGCCGGCCGGGGTCCGCATCGTCCAACGCGAACCTGCGGCGCCCTCGCGCTTCATCATCCAACCTTCGAGAACCGGAGCCGAACATGATCACATCCCTCTTGTCCACCCTCTCTGCGGTCGCGGTTGGCCTGATGAGCGGTCTCTACTGGGCGTTCACCGTCGTGGTGATGCCGAGTCTGCGCGCCAACGATGACCGCTCGTTCATCGCGTTCATGCAGACGACCAACCAGGTTACTATCTCTATCTGGTTCCTCCCCGTCTTCGTGGGAAGCCTGCTGCTGCCGATCGCCGCCGCCATCGCCGCGCTGCTTGCCGGGGACAACGACGACGCGAAGCGATGGGCCATTGCCGGCGCGATCCTGGCGGCGATCCCGGTCGCCATCACGGCGGGCGGGAACGCGCCTCTCAACCTTGCGCTCGACAGGGCCGGGGACGTGGACAGCATCGGCGATCCGGCCTCGGTGCGGAGAGCATTCGAAGGACCCTGGACGCGCTTCAACCTCTGGCGAACCATCACTTCCACCGCGGCGCTCTTCGCGCTCATCCGTGCG
>JBOGOY010001118.1:0-1635 GCA_050748185.1 Pyrinomonadaceae bacterium | reverse complement strand
GTGTTTCGCGTTTGCAGATTTACGTCCGCCGCGACGACGTGCGCGCCCGCGCGAGTGACGGCGGCGAGGCGGACGGCTGGCAGCTTTTCGGCTTGCTCGATCACGGCGACTTCATCGGCGTGGACGGCTATCTGTTCGTGACCAAGACCGGCGAACTGTCGGTTCACGTCGAAGAGATCGAGTTGTTAGCGAAAGCGTTGGTCCCCATGCCCGACAAGGTCCACGGCATCAGCGACCCCGAGATCGGTCGCCGCCGCCGCTATGTGGACTTGATCGCCGGCAGCCTCAAGATCGAACGCGAGCCCGACGAGTTAACGCCCCGCGAGGTCTTCGCCCGCCGCTCGAAATTGATCACCGAGATGCGTCATTTTCTTGACTCGCACGGCTACGTCGAAGTCGAGACACCGATGCTCACGCCCATCGCTTCGGGCGCGGCGGCCCGCCCCTTCAAGACGCACCATAACGCGCTCGGCATCGATCTCTACGCCCGCATCGCGCCCGAGTTGTATCTCAAGCGTCTGCTCGTCGGCGGCTTCGAGCGCGTCTATGAACTCAACCGCAACTTCCGCAACGAAGGTATCGGCTACCGTTGGAACCCCGAGTTCACGATGCTGGAGTTTTACTGCGCCTACATGGACGTGAACGGAATGATGAATTTTTGCGAGGATTTGTTGAGAACAGGCATTAGGGAAGTGACGGGTGGCACATTGACTAACTACGGTGAGCAAGAAATTGATTTTGGAAGTAGGTTTGAGCGGTTCTCAATGAAAGAAGCTATTGCTAAATATTGGCATCCATCGTGGAACAACCTTGATGGAAAGCATTTTAATAAAACGTGGTTAGACAGCGCGGAAACTGTTCTTAATATGTATTTCTTTCTCACTGCTAGACACACAAGAAAAATAATTGTTTTGGATAAGATGCCAATTTCCGAATCAGAGAAGGAAGTTAAACTTAATGAGGCGACGGAAGAGTTATGGCAGAATGCTAAAAACGCAGCCAAGCGCTATCAAGCTGAATCATCTCAGCCAATAGAGGAACGTATCGGTAGAGACATAGAATTTATTTTTGGAGAGGTAGTGGAACCAAGATTAACTCAACCAATTTTTATAACTGACTTCCCCAAAACTGTCTCACCGCTCTCAAAAGCCTCGCCCGCCGATCCGTCGGTCGCCGAACGTTTCGAGTTGTTCATCGCAGGAATGGAAATAGCGAATGGATTCTCGGAGTTGAACGATCCGGCGGAGCAGTACGAGCGCTTCATGGACCAGCAGGCGCGGCGCGACCGGGGCGACGAGGAGGCGATGCCGATGGACGAGGACTATCTACGCGCGCTCGCTTACGGGATGCCACCCGCCGCCGGCATCGGCATCGGCATCGACCGCCTCACGATGATCCTGACCAACCGCCAGTCGATCCGCGACGTAATCCTCTTCCCGCACATGCGCCCCCCCATGCGTAAGGCGGAAGAGGCACAGCCTGACGATTCGGTTGAGGGGAAAGAATAAAGCGCAGCCTGAAGCAAAGGGTTCAAGCACCGGAGGCGCGAAAGAAAGTAGCCCGCGGCGTCAGCCGTGGGATCAGCAGATGAAAAATCAACGAGCCCCGGAGGGGCGAAAGAAGTCGGGCGTTCGA
>JBOGOY010001117.1:0-1643 GCA_050748185.1 Pyrinomonadaceae bacterium | reverse complement strand
CGGGCGGCGCTACCGGCTCGAAGCGCGCGAGACGGAGGCAGGCAGCTATCTGCTGGTCCACGAAGGGCGCGTCTTCGAGTGCCACGTCGAGCGCGCGGCGGGCGGCGGGAAGAAGGACGTTCCGGCAGAGGTGTCTGTCGGCGGCCGGACATACCGCGTCAACCTGTTCGATCCGAAGCGGCTGCGCGGCGAACCGGGCGCGGGCATGCAGGCGAGCGGGGCGGCGCGCATCGTCGCCTCGATGCCGGGCAAGGTGGTGCGCGTGCTCGTCGCAGTGGGCGCGGCGGTCGAGGCGGGCGACGAATTGCTCGTGGTCGAGGCGATGAAGATGCAGAACGAGTTGAAGTCGCCGAAGGCCGGCACGGTCGTCGAAGTCCACGCGCAGGCCGGCCAGACCGTCAACGCGGGCGACGTGCTGATCGTAGTTGAGTGAGGTAAGTTCTCTTTCGATGCCGGAACAATCTCTGCGCCAAAATGCCGCGCCGGAAGAGTTGCGCGTGCTGCTGTGGGACATCGACGGGACGCTGATGCGTTCGGCGCGCGCCGGGGCGTTCAAGGACTACACCGTGCCGGTGTTAGAGAGCGTCTTCGGGACGGCGGGGCGGCTGCGCGAGATGCAGGTTTCGGGAATGACTGACTTGCAGATCGTCGCCGAAGCTCTGCGCGACGAGGGCTTCACGGCCAGACAGATTCGCGCGCGCCGGCGCGAGTTGCAGACGCGCTATCTGACCGAGATGGAGCGCGCGGTCGCCGCCGCGCGCGAAGAACCGCTCTTCCAACTGCTGCCCGGCGTGCGCGAGACGCTCGCCGCCATCAGCCGACACCCGCGCTACCGCTCGGCGCTGCTGACCGGCAACATCGAGCCGGCGGCCCGCCTCAAGCTGAAGTTCTTCGAGTTGACGGATTACTTTCCACTGCCCGGAGCTTTCGGCAGCGACTCGCACGACCGACGCGACCTGCCCGCTCTCGCCCATAAGCGCATCAGCCGACACCTGCGACTCGACCTGCGGCCCGCGCAGTTCATCGTCATCGGCGACACGCCCAACGACATCGCCTGCGCGAAACATTTCGGCGCGCGCTCCATCGCCGTCGCCACCGGCCGCTCGTATCAGCCCGACGAACTCCTCGCACATTCTCCCGACGCACTACTCCCGGACCTTTCCGACGCCGAGTTGGTCTTGCACACGCTTGGCAAACTCTGATTGGGGACGATGGACGATAGGTATTATCTGCCCGGCACGGCTCGCCCATTATAGCTACTGCTACCGGATTGCATCATCAACTGAGATCAGTTGATGACGGATGCAAGAGACTCAGTGCTTCAGGCCACGGCCATGTCGCCCGCGCCGGCCGGCCGCGCGGGCGTTTCGAGTTCGCCGCGGCCGTCGGCCACCTGCCGCGCGATTTGTAGAACCTGTTCGACCGTGAAGGGCTTCGTCACGATCCAGTTGATGCCGGCGGCTTGCTGCTCCTTGGAGCCGACCGCCTCGCCCCAGCCGGTGACGACGGCCAGCGGCAGCGACGGAAACTGCGCGCGAACCGCGTGCGCCAGTTCCCAGCCGTTCATCCCCGGCAGTCCCAAATCTGTGATGACGGCGTCGAAGCGTTCTTCGGATAAAAGCGCGAGCGCCTCCGGCCCGGCC
>JBOGOY010001116.1:0-1645 GCA_050748185.1 Pyrinomonadaceae bacterium | reverse complement strand
GGCCGGGGTTGTTCGACGACCGGGCGCATCCGGCGGACGACGGGGACCACGGGAGCAGGTGCGACGGCCTGTTCGCTCTTAAGGGCCGCGGGCGAGGGCACGGGCTTGGCGTGCTCGCCGCCGAGCAGCGTGCGCTTGTCCACGCCCTCGGTTTGCTCGTCGCCCTGATCCACGGCGTTCCGCATCATGAGTTGCAGTTTGCCTTCGGTGGCGGCCAACGCGAGCTTCTCGGCCTGCTCGGGCATCACTTGCAAAGTGACGGCCTTGACGCTTTCGGCTTCGCGCTCTTCCTTCGGCCGGTCGATGTTCTGCCCGTTGGCGAGCACCTTGATGTTCTGCAACACGATCTTCGAGATCGGGTTCTGGTTGGTCTCGGTCGGGTTAATGACGACGACCACGTCCACCAGCGCGCCCGGCATGATGAAGCCGGAGATGCCCACCACGTCGTCAACCTTAACGGTCATCGCGCGGTAGCCTTCGGGGATCACGGACGAGAGCCCGCCGGCCGAACCTTCCGGCGCGAGCTTAAAGTCGGTGATGGGTTCGCGCGCGGCCACGTTGACGACGGCGACCCGGCCCACGAGTTTGTCCGTCGCGTTGAAGACGCCATCGGGCATCGCGTTGCGCGGGTACTGCACGACGTCCAACTGCTCGGCGACGATCTTCGTGCCGGGCGGAATGTCCACCTTGGCGATGACGACGCTGTTGAGGCTGCCGCCGAAGGCCTGCGCCCGCGAGAGGTACTTGCTCACGGAGACGGCGGCCAGCAGTCCGAAGAAGACCGCGCCGCACATGACGACCAGAAGGCGTTTATTCCGCATGACTTCAATTCTCCAAAAACGGTTTCGGGTTTCGGGTTTCGGGTTTTGAGTATCGGTTCTTCCGCGATTCGAAACTCGGAACTCGAAACCGCTTAGCTAAGCGCGGAAGAGCGCGATTGAGATCAAGCTGCCGAGCGTGATCGCGACGCCGTAGGGGATGGTGTGGCGGCGATCCGGCGGGACCGCGAAGCGCGGCATCTCCCAGCCGGGCAACAGTCCCACGAAAAGCATCAGGACGCGCTGCATCGTCATCATCACCGCGCCGGCGCGGAACATCGTCACGAAGGCCAGCACGCCGCCGACGAGGATGACGACGACGAATGTCTTCAACACAAGCGGCGCGCCGACGACCGCGCCGATCGCGGCGAACAGCTTGACGTCGCCCGCGCCCATCGCGCCGAACAGGTGCAACATGAACATCAGTCCGAAAGCGAGCAGGCAACCCAACAGGCTCGTGCCCGCGCCGTCGAGGCCGTTCGCGATGGCATTGATCGCAAGGCCACCGATAAGCGTAGCGAGCACGAACGGGTTAGGAATGCGGCGGTAGCGCGCGTCGTAATAAGTAATGAGTACGGCGAGCGGGATGAGTAACGCGCTACTGACGATGGTGAGTGTGCCTGACATCGGTTTCTGCTGCTCCGGCGGCCACCCGAAGGTTCCAAAGGCCGTTCCGAGGTTGTTAACGCGGCGGTTAAGGTAGAGGCAGAAGGCGCGTCGCAACAATCCGTGCGGTTGAATGTGGCGAAAGCGCGCCCGCCCCCTCTCCCGTGAGGGAAAGCTTCGTCGGCCGTTATTAACTGCCGACCCGCCCGGAGAGGATGTCA
>JBOGOY010001115.1:0-1653 GCA_050748185.1 Pyrinomonadaceae bacterium | reverse complement strand
CGCCGGCGGTGCGGCAGGTGGCATCCCCTGCGGCATCATCTGCGGGGCGGGCGGCGTTTCGACCTTGAAGTTGTCGGCGACGGTGACGCCCGAGCGCTTGGAAATTTCTTCGATCAGCTTCTCTCGCTTCTCTTTCTCGACCGCCTGTTTCGCCTGCTCGCGCGGGGGCTGCGGCGGCGCCATCGGGTTGTCAGATTTGCCGCCGAAGCCGATCAAAACGTGGCGGGCGCGAACCTGCTCTTCTTCCTTGCCGTCTTCGCCTTTCTCTTTTTTGCGCTCTTCGACTTTGATGATGTGAAAGCCGTACTGCGTCTCGACGATGTCGCTCACCTGACCGGGTTGGAGCGCGAAGGCCGCTTCCTCAAACTCTTTGACCATCGCGCCGCGGCCGAAAAAGCCGAGGTCGCCGCCACTGTCTTTGCTGCCGTCAATCGAGAATTGCTTCGCCAACTCGCCGAAGTCCTCGCCGCTCTTAGCGCGACGCAACACGTCCTCGGCCGTTTCGCGTGCTTTCTTCGGATCGAGTTCGGGGTGCTGCGCGATGTAGGCGTCAACTTCCTGATCGGTCGCCTTCACCTGCTCCAACAGCTTCGGCGAATATTTTTGCGCCAGCACCTGCGCCTCTTGGAACTGGATGAGGAGTTGCGTCGAGCGCTCCTTATCCAAGCCGGCTTCGATCGCCTTGCGTGAAAGAATCTGCGTCGGCGCCCAAGCGCTTTTCTTGATCTCTTCCTTCTGCTGTTCGGGGACGGCAGTGGCCGAAGGCATCAGCCCCAGCCCGGCCACATCTTTCAAAAACTGCTCGAACTTCTCGGACTGCCCCGGCTCGTTGAGGAATTTTTCGACTTCCTCTTTCGGGACGAGCTGATCGGGGGCGACGCCCGCGTCGCGCTGCTTCTTAGCGTACACCTGCGAGAGGATGAGCGAGCGCAGCGTCGCCATTTGCCGCTTCACGTCGGGCTGGTCGGCGATGCCGGCGGCGCGCGCCTCCTGCGAGAGCGCGAGCAGGTTGCGGATGTCTTTCGCCACTTCCTTGCGCGCCTCTTCGTTGCCGGCGAGTTGCGCCAGCATCTGCGGCGGCATCATCGTCTTGGCGATCTGGGACATGTCCTCGGACGAGATGTTGACGGGCTGGATCTGCTTGGCGCGAATCTGCCAGACGAGTAGCCCGATGGACAGAGCGACGGCCACGCCGACCGCGATGAGCGCTTTGGTCGTCGCTCTCATGCCGCCCGACGGGGCGGCGGCGGCAGTCGCCCGCGCTCTGGCCGGGGCCGCCAAGTCGCTCTCGGTCTCGCTGCCGGCGGTTTCGGCGGCCCGCTCTTGTTCGGTTAAAGATTGCACTTCAAGAGGATATTCGGTCGGATGGTGTGATTCGTGGTTCGGATCGTTCGTCGAATTGTCGTTTGCCATTTCTTCTCCGATTCTTTTTCAGGCTGAAAACTATTGTCAGACAAGTGACAGGTGACAGGATAAGAACCCGTCTCCATCCTGTCATCTATCACCGTTCACCTGTCACTTTTGTGTGATGCTCCGCTGGCGCGTCCGTATGCTCGACAAGCTCCAGCAAAACGCCGCCCGCCGACGCCGGGTGGACGAAGGCCACGAGGCAGCCGCCCGCGCCCACGCGCGGCGTCTCGTCAATCAGACGCG
>JBOGOY010001114.1:0-1656 GCA_050748185.1 Pyrinomonadaceae bacterium | reverse complement strand
GCTTTATTCTGCCGTCCGCTCGCGCGGACTCGTGGTCGCAGACTCCCATCGCGGACTTTTGCGTAACATGAATTATCAGCGAATCTTCCCCGGCCCCCAAAGTGCCCGTCCGGGTTTCGCATTGGTGTGCTCGCCGTCTCTGAGTACCTGCACGCCGTTGACGAAGACGTGTTGGACGCCGACCGAGTACTGGTGCGGTTTCTCAAACGTAGCGCGGTCGGCAATCTTTTGCGGGTCGAACACGACCACGTCGGCGAACATGCCTGTTTTGAGAAAGCCGCGATGATCCAATTCGAGATTCGTCGCGGGCAAGCCTGTGAGTCGGCGCACCGCTTCGGCGAGCGAGATCACTTTCTCCTCGCGGACATATTTTCCGAGTAGGCGTGCGAAGTTGCCGTAGGCGCGCGGGTGCGTGGAAGATTTGAGGAAGACTCCTTCGGGAGCCATCGATGCGCCGTCAGAACCGAACGAAACCCACGGCAGTCGAATCTGCTTTTTGATGTTCTCCTCGGACATCAAAAAATAAATCGCTCCGCCGCGCGAACGATCCTCGAGTATTAAATCCATGACTGTGTCGACGGGGTCCGTGCCGCGCGTGCGCGCCACTTCGGCCAGCGTCTTTCCGGTCAGCGGCTTGAGCTTGTCGGAATTGAAGCCGCTGAGGATGATGCGTTCGGGCGTGCCGGCGGCGAGATAAAGATTCTCCCATTCATTGGTCGGAGTCTTGACCTCTTTTTTGATCTTCTCGCGGGTGGCCGGGTCTTGCAGTCGCTTGAAGAGCGCGTCGTAACCGCCGTCAAGCGTCCACGGCGGCAAGCAGGCGGTGAGCCCCGTTCCGCCCGCCGGGTAGGTGTACATGTCCGCCGTGATCTTCAGCCCCTGCCGGCGCGCGTCTTCGACGAGCGCGATGGCCTGATCCATCTTGGGCCAATTGCTTTGACCGGCTGCTTTCAGATGATAAATCTCGGCGGGCAGGCCGGCCTCGCGGCTGATGCGGATCAACTCACGGACGGCTTCGAGCAGTTGATTGCCCTCACTCCGCATGTGCGAAATGTACTTGCCTTTGTACTTGGCCGCGATCTTGCACAACTCGATCAGTTCTTCGGTCTTGGCGTAGAACGCGGGCGCGTAGATCAAAGACGAGCCGATGCCTAACGCGCCCGCTTCCATCTCACGGCGAACCAGTTCGCGCATTTCGTCGAGTTGCGCGGGCGTCGGCTGCACGTCGTCCTCGCCTAACACGTACTGGCGAATGGTCGCCGCGCCGATGTACGACGCGACGTTTGGCGAGACGCCGCGTCGCTCAAGGTAGGTTAAATACTCCGCGAGGGTGGTCCACTCGACGGGGAATTTGTAATCGCTTTGTTCGGCCACCATCTGTTGCTTCAGACGCTCGTTGAGTGGTCCCATCGACCAGCCTTCGCCGAAGATTTGCGTGGTGATGCCCTGCCGAATCTCGCCCTGCGAACGTCCGTCGATGATCAAAGATTCGGTTGACCATGAGAGCATGTTGATGAAGCCCGGCGCGACGGCCAACCCCTTGGCGTCAATCACCGTCGGCGCGGTGGCCCCCTTGAGATTGCCGACGGCTGCGATGCGGTCGCCTTTGATTCCAACATCGGCGCGCAAAGGCGCGCGGCCCGTGCCGTCATAGAC
>JBOGOY010001113.1:0-1660 GCA_050748185.1 Pyrinomonadaceae bacterium | reverse complement strand
CATCTGTATCGATGAAAAAAGCACTGCCCATCATTATCATCCTCGTCGTTCTGGGCGTCGCGCTCGGGGGGACCGCGCTCCTGTTAAAGTCTCCCTCGGCAACGCCTTCGGCTCCGGCCTCCGCGCCGGGCGTTTCGCCGACGCCGCAAACCGCGGTCACATCGTCAACGCCGTCAACGGCTCAGTCCGCCGACGAAAAGCCATTTCACATCCGCGGCCGCGCCGATGCCCCGGTGCTGATCGAGGAGTTTGGCGACTTTCAGTGCCCGCCCTGCGGCCAGTTCCATCCCATCATGACCCGGATCGAGAAGGAGTTTCCGACACAGGTCCGCTTCGGCTTTCGCCATTTCCCCATCCGCAGCCACCGCCACGCCGTCCTCGCCGCGCACGCCGCCGAGGCCGCCGGTCTGCAAGGCAAGTTCTGGGAGATGCACGATCTGATCTACGACAAACAGCGTGAGTGGAGCGAGGTTCCCGCCGCGCGGCCGATCTTCACCGAGTACGCGAAGCAACTCGGCCTCAACACGCAAAAGTTCTTTGAAGACATCGACGGCACTCGCGCCAGTATGCGTCTCGTCCTCGACGAGCGGCGGGCACAGGCCGTCGGCGTCACCGGCACGCCCACCGTCTTCGTCAACGGGCGCGAGATTCCTTTCGAGACGCTGATGAGTTACGACGCGCTGCGCGGAGTGGTTAACGCGGAACTGGCGAAGGCGCAACAGTAGCAGTGAGCCACACCGAAGAGACGTTCAGGAAGCAACACCTACCTTCAGTGCGTCGCCTCGCGTGGCTCTACGGTCTCGCCGCGCTGCTCGCCCTCGTGGGGCTGGCCGACGCGCTCTACCTGACGGTCGAGCATCTGTCGGGCCGTTCGGTGCGCTGCACGATCACCACCGGCTGCTCGCAGGTTCTGAGCAGTCCGTATGCGACGCTCGCCGGCTTCCCGCTCGCGGCCTTTGGAGCGGCGGCCTACTTCGCGGTTTTCAGCCTCGCCACGCTCGCCGCGTTCGGTTACTCAGGCGCGCGCAAACTGCTCACGCCGCTCATCGCTTCGATGTTTCTCTTCACCCTCTGGCTCCTGTACTTGCAGGCGTTCGTGCTGCGCGCCTTCTGCCAGTATTGCCTGCTCTCGGCGGCCATCACGACGCTGCTGGTTGTGCTGGTATTTCTGATTCGCAGGCGGGCGCGTCCGGCTAGTTGAGCAGGTAGATGATGAGGTAGCTGACGCCGGCGACCGCGAGCAGCAGCAACAGGCCGCAGCCGGCGACGGCCAGCTTGAACTTCTTCGCGCGGTTCGGGTCCGGCGGCAGCAGCGGGTTCTGCGGGAAGTAGGGCGGCGGGGTCCGTGTCGCCATTCGTGAGGGCGCTCCTTAACTGACTCAATTCTTCAGCCCTATAGCTTTCGCACAGGCCAGTCGCTTTAGTCCAACTATCGGCGGGTTATCATTTCAGCCGCAGTGCACTTGCAGAGAGCAAACACACAGTTGAGAATTTTTCTCTGCGCTACCTCTGCGTGATCTCTGCGTCTCTGCGGAGGTAGTATCAGAATGTGTGGAAATTAGAAAACAGCGTATCCTTGCTGGTGAACTATAAACCCAGTTTGCCGTCGGCGCATCAACGCCGACAGAAAGGATACGCTGTGACTCAATCTTACACCCAA
>JBOGOY010001112.1:0-1660 GCA_050748185.1 Pyrinomonadaceae bacterium | reverse complement strand
CGGCTACATCACCGATCCGACCAACCTCGATCTGCTGCTGGCCCGCGCCCGCACGCTTCTCGACTTCAAAAACTATCTCGATTCCTGTGAGGAGGCGGCGTTTACGGATCACCTGACCGGCCTCGCGAACCGGCGTCGGTTCGAGCGCCAGTTGGGCCGCGAGGTCGGACGCACGCGCCGCTACGGCAGGCCCTTTTGCCTGCTGCTCGTGGACGTCGATCTGTTCAAGGAGGTCAACGACGCGCACGGGCACGAGGCGGGTGACGAGGTGCTGCGCCTGCTCGGCGGCGCGTTGCAAGCGGGGACGCGAGGCATCGACACGGCGGCGCGCATCGGCGGCGATGAATTCGCGCTAATCCTCACCGAGACTGATCTCGCGCGCGGCCAAGAAGTCGCCGAGCGTTTGCGGCAGGCCGTCAAGGAGTTAAACACGCCCGGCGGTGAGCCGCTGACCGCGAGCCTTGGGCTGGCCGAATTCTTGCCGGCGGTGGGCGACTGGCGTGAACTATTCGCCGACGCTGACGCTGCCCTGTACGAGGCCAAGCGGCAGGGTCGCGATCGCGTCTGCTCCGCGCCCAGCGCATCCGGCACGCCCCCCGCGCCGACGGCGAACTCAACCACGGCTCGCGGCGTAACATGAAAGACAGAGATAAGGGCAAAGGGGCTGAGAGATGAGGTAAAAGCGGATTGAATCATTGATTCATCTGTTCGCTGATAACGGATCAATGGGTCAATTCCTTCATCCCTCATCGCCCCCTTTCGAGGAGGTGAGCGCACAGTGGCCGATCACAGAGACATTCTGGGCGAGTGGCGCGAGGCGGCGCGGCGCAAGGCGCGTGAATTGGACGAGAAGTATAAGATCAAGGATCGCGTCGAAGAGGGGACGCGGGCGGCCCAAGACGCGGCGAAGCGCGGCGCGTCGCGCGTCATGAGCGAAGCCGAGCGGGCGCGCGCCGAGGCTGAAAAATTGGGCGAAGAGTTTGAGGTGGGTGGGCACGTGAAGGACGCGCGCGAGCAGGCGCGGGCGGCGGCGGAAGAGGCCGCGAAGGCGGCCCGCGAGGCGGGCGATCGACTGCGTGAGGCGGGACGCGCCGCCAGCCAGCGAGCGGGCGAGACGTTTGGCGAGGCGAAAACTTATTACGAGCGCGCGGCCCGCGTAGCCGGAGCAGGTGCACGTGCCGGGCGCGCCGCTACGGCCGTGAGTGCAGGCTTTTACCGGGCCTACGATTGGGCGCGGCGCAACCCGAAGCAGGCTGTCCTCGTCTCTTTTTCGCTCGCGGCGGGCGTGCCCCTCGGCGCATCCTTCCCGGCATTTGACGCGGTGCTGTTGGGCGCACACCCCCACTGGCTGACACATTCGGCGCTGCCGGTCTGGGCCGCGCGACGCGCGTCCACGAAACTCGATCGGATGCTGCGCGAGCGCGAAGACCTGCTCGCGCGCGGCGAGCTTGACGAGGCCGAGCGCCGCCGGGTCGAATTCGAGCGGACGATGGTCCGGTATGTCGGGGCACCGCTGCTGGGCGCGTTCAGTTGCGCGGCGGGCGCGGCCATCTGCGCGCAGATCTTCCGGCCGGGTCACATCGTCGGCGCTCCTGTCAGTTGGCTACTGGGCGGCAATCCCATCCTCGAAGGCGTCTGGCTTTTCACGAACGGCGTCATC
>JBOGOY010001111.1:0-1660 GCA_050748185.1 Pyrinomonadaceae bacterium | reverse complement strand
CTCTTTGCCGTCGAGCCCCCCGGTGATGAACTCGCGGTCAAGATCCCAAATCGTCAGCCCGTAAGTCTCGATGTCGAGTTCCGGGTGATACTGGACCGGCACGGCGTTCAATGGGTCGATGTCGGCGACGAGGTGGCCGCGCACGCGGTAGGCGTTAATCAGTTCGAGCACGCGCGCCTGTTTGATCGTCTGCTCGCGCTGGTGTTCGCCGCCGAGCAGGGCCGGGTTGCGATCCACGGACCAGCGCAAAGGCTGCGTGGTAATGTGCAGGTCGCGGAAGATGCGGTCGTAAAAATTGTGCTTGCCGACGAGCAACTCATGGACGTGCGCGAGAAACGCGCCCGACTCCGCGCCCTGAATGATCCGGTGATCGTAAGTCGAAGAGATCGTCATCGTCTTGCTGATGCCGAGTTGCGACAGCGCGGCCGGGGTCATCGCGTGATATTCGGCCGGGTACTCGATCGCGCCCGTCGCGACGATGACGGACTGGCCCGCCATCAGGCGCGGCGTCGAAGCGACCGTTCCGATGGTGCCGGGGTTAGTGAGCGAAAGCGTCGTATCCTGAAAGTCGGGCAGGCCGAGCTTGCCGCCGCGGGCGCGCTTCACCACATCGTCGTAAGCCGCGAGGAAATCGGCGAACGAGAGCGCGCCGGCGTTTTTGACGTTGGGGACCAACAGCGACCGCGAGCCGTCTTTTTTCTGGACGTCGATGGCGACGCCGAGATTCACTTCCGCTCGGCGCAGGCGCGTCGGCACTCCGTCCAGCATCGCATAGCCGTCGTTCAGTTGCGGGTACTTGCCGAGGGCGCGCAAGATGGCGTAGGCAATGATGTGTGTGAACGAAGCCTTGCCTTCGCCGCGCTCTTGCCGGAGGCGATTGATGACGACGCGGTTCTCTTCGAGAACTTTGACGGGAATCTGCCGGTTCGAGGTCGCGGTCGGGACCGTGAGACTCGTCTCCATGTTCTCGACGATCTTCATCGCCGCCCCGCGAATGGGCGCGGCCTCGACCGAAGCCGGGAGTTTCGCGGCGGCCGAAGCGGCGACAGGCGGCGCTTGCGTCTGCGCGACAAACGTTGCCGGGGCAGCCGTCGTTGCGGCGGGAGCGCCGTCGCCGGCCGGCGGTGCGGTCTGTGCAGGAGCGGCAGCAGCAGCTGCTGCTGCGGGCGCGCTGGCCGTTCCGCCGTTGCTACCTGAAGGGACGGTCGCGGCGGCCGGCGGCTCGCCGAGCAGTTCCGCAAAGTACGCGCGCCAAGACTCGTCCACGAGCGCCGGGTTGCTGCGAAAGCGCTGCAACAGACCCTCGACATAGGTGGCATTAGCGCCGAAGTTTTCCGCGATGACGGCCGACAGATCGGCTTGACTGAGTTGCGTGCTCAAAGTGTGATCACCTCGTTCGACGGCTCCGCGCCGCGCGGTTCGGTGGGGCGCAGAACAGTGTTTGATTTAACCCGGCAGGAAGCAAACGATAGCCTAGCACCTTCCGCCCCTGTTTGCATCCGACGCCGGGCACGTCCTTACCGACAAACTTTTTCGCCGCCAACGCGCATCTCAGCGACAACATTCTGAGGCGGGAGAGCGCGTCACACATGATCGTCAACGAACTTTTACGGTGCTTACTCGTCGGCTCGGCGCTCGCCTTAGCAAGCGGCTGCGGCCC
>JBOGOY010001110.1:0-1665 GCA_050748185.1 Pyrinomonadaceae bacterium | reverse complement strand
GTTGTAGAGCACGCGGTCGCGCACCGCCTCGCGAAAAGCGTTGCGCGCGATGGCGAACGTGCGCCTCAAAGTTGAGCCGCGGAGCAAAGCGGCGTGGCGCTCTGCCGTCTCGGAAGTTAAATGGTCAGTTGTTGCTGTCCGTGCGGTGGTGATTACTGGTCCCGTCATACGATCTATTACAGCGGGCAAGGGAAGTGTCACTCAAACTCAAGCCGCCGGCGGGTGCCAGCCGGCGAGAACCCAGTTGCGACGCACCTCGACCGCTAATTCATTGTTGAGTTGCAACGCCGCCACCGTGGCGCGGCCGACCGGCGTCACACCTATGATTTGAGTCCCGTCCGGACTCCAGCGGAAATGCTCGTGCCAAGTGTCGAGACGTGGATTGAACAGGGGCGCGGCGGTCACGCCGCCCTCCGGATCAGTCCCCGCGATTTGCGTGCCTTTATAGCGATTGCAGAGGCCGCAAGACAGCCAGAGGTTCGACTCGTCATCGCTGCCGCCGCGTGCGCGCGGAATGATGTGTTCGACTTCAAGCCTACTCATCACGTATGTTTGCGGGCTTAGACAGTAGCCACAGCGGTTGAGCGCGGCTTCGCGCACGCGCCGCCGCAGCGGGGCGGGAATGGTGGCGAGCCTCATGCTTGAAGCGGCTCGCGCAACCCTCGATGCACGGCGACGCGCAGGGCCTGCGCTTTACGCAGCAGGCCGTACTCGTAAAGGCGCATCAACTCGTCCAGCCGCCGCCGCCCTTCGGCGTCAAGCGCGCCTTCCCGGTTCTGTTGAAGCAGGTCGCTGAGGGTCGCCTCCTGCTCAGCGGAGAGTCGGATTTCGGCCAGCGCGAGCACTTCTTCATCCGACAATTCTTCCACGGGCCGTTGCGCGATTGCGACCTCCAGCCACGAGGCCAACACTTCTTCCAGACTTCGGCGAGTCTGCGCCGCCACCTGCGCCGCGTGTCGCGCAACCTGTTCAGAGACTTGAATGGTAATTGGCTGGCTCATCTCTTGTCAGCGATGTTGTTCCGCGTTTCTTTTTCGCGTGCCCCGCCTGCTCCGGCTTTTACTCGTACTGCGCGAACGCTCGACGAACCTGCTCTGCTACTGCTGCCGCCTTCGCTTCCCCGTCAAGAACCGGATGAATGCGCGGCATTCCTGCGGATGTGGGCATCGTCTCCATCGCTACCTCTTTGTGCCGGCTGATCTTGAGTGTACGACACGTAACAGTCACGAGCCAACCATCATGTCACCCGGCCATTTCATGACGAGCTTGCTCACGATGATCCACACATGAGCCTCTGCCCGCCGGAGAGATCGCTCAGAAAGATCGCCGCGCCCGTCAACAGCAGCACAAACAACACGAGGTTGTAGAGCACGCGGTCGCGCACCGCCTCGCGAAAAGCGTTGCGCGCGATGGCGAACGTGCGCCGCCACGCCGCGCCGGACCCGCTACGGGCCATCTCTTCATTTCCGCGTGCGGTCTTTATATCAGGCGTAAGCTCCATCTCAAGGTCACACACATTCGGTTGGAAAGGCTCGGTAGATGCGCCAGAAAATAATAGACCTCTTGCGAAAGTCATTATGGGTTGAGTTCAAAGTTGTAAATACCAGCAATCAAGTTGAAGCGTAAACTAAAACGCTTTCTTCGGTTGCGATACCGTTCAGCAAG
>JBOGOY010001109.1:0-1671 GCA_050748185.1 Pyrinomonadaceae bacterium | reverse complement strand
GCTGAATGATGAGTGAAAAGCAGGTATCTTGATTCATCATTCAGCATTCCGCACTCATCATTTCTTCTTCGTGTTCTTCGTGGTTAAATGAACCCACGGCAACGGATTCCACGGGACACCGCTCCCAACCGCCAACAAGGTTCCAACTTGCATGACGAGGAAATTGTCGGAAGCCGCGGCCCTCGCCAAACTTCAGCGCGAGAAAACCGCTTACCAAACGCACATCAAGCTCGAATACGAGCCGCGGGCGCAGGACTGCCGCACCTGCCCGACGCCCGGCGTCTGCTGCACCGACGCGCACTTCGTCAACGTCCACATCACGCGCCTTGAAGCCGTCGCGATGCGGGAAACTATCGCGCGCACGCCGCGTCTGACTGAATCCGATCGTCAGGCCGTTTACGAGCGGGCGCGGGCGGCGGTCTTGCGTTACGGCCTGCATCCGGCGGCGGGTGGCGACAGTTTCCGGCAGACCTTTGCGTGTCCGCTGTTCGCGCCGGGCGTCGGCTGCCTCGTCCACCGCCGCGCCAAGCCCGCCCCGTGCGTCCAGCACGCCTGTTACGAAAACTGGGAGGACGTGCCGCCCGCCGAACTGCAATGGCGCACGGAGCACCGGGTCGAGCAATTGAACGAACAGGTGTACGGCGCGGCGTGGGCGTGGCTGCCGATTCCGGTCTGGCTGACGCTGGTTGACCCCGACGCGGACGGCGTTGAACTCCGCGCACTCGCGCGCCTCTGGCAGTCGCGCCGCGCGGCCGGGGCGGGCAACTTTCTTTACCGCGCCGCGCAACGGCGGCGGCGCAGTCTGCCGGTGATCACGCGCTAAACCTTCGATCGTCGCCGTTTCCCCTCGCACACGCTGGTTAACACTTTTCCTTTCCGCCACGTCTTACAGGCCGAAATCGGTCACGCTCTGTTGAAATCGGGTGCGCTTGAGGTTGTAGCCGGGATGTACAAGGTAGAGGCAACAGGCGACGTGCTCCGCATCGTCGGACAGAGGCAGGCAGTCTCTGCCGCCGCGCCGTCCGGGGCGGTCGGCGACACGTCGTCGCAAATCGAGGCGGCGCTGGTCGAGGCCGTGCGCCGCGACGGCGACCGCGAAGCCTTCGGGCAACTCTATTCGGCCTACGCGCGCATGGTCCACGGCATCTTGTTGGCGCGCGTGCCTTACGCGGAAGTGAGCGACCTCGTGCAGGACGTGTTCCTACACGCTTTGAAAAAACTGGACAGCCTGCGCGACCCGACGGCGTTCGGTCCGTGGCTGGCGATGATCACGCGCAACCGCGCGATGGATTTCCACCGCCGGGCGCGCGACACCACGGAACTGTCGGAGCAAATGGCGGCCACCGGCGGCGGGGCCTCGCCGCGGGCCGAGGCGAACGAGGCGCTGGCGTTCATCCGCGAACTGCCGGAAGCCTATCGCGAGCCGCTAATTTTGCGCTTCGTAGAGGGCATGACCGGCCCCGAGATCGCGGAGCGGACGGGGCTGCAACCGGCCTCTGTGCGCGTCAACATTCACCGCGGGATGAAACTGCTGCGCGAGAAGATCGCGGCGGCGGCAGCAGGCGGCGGGAAGGAGCATTGAGAGATGAGCGATTACCTGTGGGACCAGACGGGCGAGCCGGAAGAGGACGTGCAACAACTGGAAGAGTTGCTCGGCAGCCTCGCCTACCA
>JBOGOY010001108.1:0-1673 GCA_050748185.1 Pyrinomonadaceae bacterium | reverse complement strand
GTACTGCGTCGAGTGGCGACAGAGGCCGCGCAAGTACCGCGAGCGACAGCGAGCGGGTGCAGATAGCGCGCCATTTCCCCGGACTGACCACTGCTCCCAAAGCCCTTGTTGAACTCGTTGGAAGAAACGTATGCCCAAGAAGATGATTCTGCTTTTTGCTTGCCTGCTGCTCTGCTGCGCCTCTACCGCCGAGACGCACGCTCAACAACTCGCCGCCGCGACGCTGAGGGGCGTCGTCACCGATCCGAACGGCGCGGTGATTCCCGGCGCGCTCATCAAAGTGACTAACATCGCGACCGGCGCGACGCGCGAGACGACGACCAACGACGAAGGCTCTTACGTCCTGCCGAACCTGCCGCCGGGCGAGTATGAATTGAGGGTCGAGGCTCAGGGATTCGCGAACAAAGTTTCCAAAATCCCGATCACGTTGCAGGTCGGGCAGAGCGTAACGATTGACGCTTCTCTTGAGGCCGCGGCCATAACGGAGATCATCAATCTCATCGGCTATATGCCGCTGATCGACAACTCTTCGTCAAGAGTGGATCAGGTAATCAACAATAAAGAGGTCGAGAACCTGCCGCTCAATGGCCGTAACTTCCTCGAACTCGCTTTGCTCACGCCCGGCAACGCGCCGGCCCCTAACTTCGACCCGACGAAGACCAACACCATCGTCATTTCCTCAGCCGGGCAACTCGGGCGCGGCGGCAGCGTCACCGTGGACGGCGCGGACACAAACGACGACGTGGTCGGCGGCGCGGTGCAGAACGTTTCGCAGGACGCGGTACAGGAATTTCAGATCGCCACCAACCGCTTCGACGCGCGCTTGGGGCGCTCCGGCTCGTCGGTCGTCAACATCGTGACCAAAGCGGGGACCAACGAGTTTCACGGTTCGGCTTCGTTTTTCCTTCGCGACGATCAACTGCAAGGCTTGCCCGCCACCTTCGACCGCACGGTGAATCAAGAGCCGCCGTTTGACCGGCAGCAATACTCGTTCACGCTCGGCGGCCCCATCAAAAGGGATGTGGCGTGGTTCTTCGGTTCCTTCGAGTATCGCAATCAGGACGGCGCGGCGCTCGTCGGCACGCGCGACACGGCGCGGCGCACGATCACGCGCGGCACAGCCTCCGCCCCGCTAAACGATCTGCTCTCGACCGAAAGATTCGACTGGCAGCCGACCGACATTGATCGCCTCACTTTACGCTACTCGTTCCAACGCGCAGACGACGTGACGGCGAGCACGCTCATCCGTTCAATCGGCTCGGCCTCGCAGCGCCAATCAAGCCGCAACCGCGCGCACTCTTTCCTCGCCAACTACTCGCGCACGCTATCGGCGGAAGAGATCAACAGTTTCAATTTCAGCTACAGCACGTTCATCAACCGCACCGTGCCCGTCGCGCAGGGGCCGCAACTGACCTTCCCAAGCATTCAGGACGGCGTCTCGTTCCGCGTCCCGCAGCAGACGCGCCAGAAGCGTTTCCAATTTGCCGACACGCTGTCGCTGATCCGCGGCAACCACACCATCAGCATCGGCGGCGAGTTTCAGCGCGTCCTCGCCGACTTTGACCTCGGAGTCTTTCGCGAAGGTCGCATCGAGTTAATTGAAGACTTCCCCGACTTTGATCGCAACGGTGACGGGCGCGTGGATGACAACGATCTACTCTTCGCCGTCACAC
>JBOGOY010001107.1:0-1676 GCA_050748185.1 Pyrinomonadaceae bacterium | reverse complement strand
ATCTCAACAAGTTTCTACAGGCCGTCGTCAGCGAGTTGGGCCGGATGATGGACGTAGACCGCTGCGACGTGATTCAAATTGCGTCGGCCGAGGGTGAACTACGCATCAGCCACGAGTGGCGCGCCGCGGCCGGCGTGCCCTCGAGTCTCGGCACGTCGATCCCCGTAGATTTCCGGCAACTCGCCGGGCGCTTCGATCTCTCGAAACCGATCCGGCTCGACGATACCGCCGCGCACGATCTGGACCCGCGCGTGCGGTTGCTGCCCGCCGGACTTGGAACGAAATCACTGCTGGTCGTGCCGGTCGTGCTCTCAGGCGGCGACGTGCTGGGGCTCGTCGGCCTACACATGACGCGCGGGCCGCGTCGCTGGCTCGACGAGGAGGTCTCGTTCCTCCAGTCGATCGCGCGCCAGATCGCCGTCGGCTACCAGTACGCACGGCTCTACACCGACCAACAGCGCGAGTCGCGGCGCACGCGCGCCCTGCTCGACATCGCCAACGCGCTAAACGCCACTTCGGACTTCAACGAAATCACCGCGCACGTGCTGGAACGCGCGCTCGCGCTCGTCGGCGCGGACTACTGCGCGCTCGGCGTCCTCGACCCGGCGGGCAGAGCGATCAGCCTCGCCGCCTTCAAGGCCGCGCCGCACGCCGCCACCGGGGGTGTGCGCGGACTCATCGAGGCGCACGGCAAGTCGATCGATCTGACGAACTTCCCGGCCATCGTCGGGATGATCGCGGAGGGCCGTACCGTCGAGGTGCTGGAAGACATTCTGCCACCGCCGATCCGGGCCATGTTCAACGCGACGCTCGGCGGGCGCGCCGCGCTCGTCGCGCCGGTGCGAATCAGCGGGGAACAGACGTTCGGCCTGCTCGGCTTCGTCTGGAGCAGCCCGCGCGCCGGCTTCGAGACGCACGACACGCAACTCATCGAGGGCATCGCCGACCAACTCGGCACCGCACTCGAAAGGGACCAACTATCGGCCGAAGTGATGCGCCTGCGGAGCGTGTTGCACGAACGCCACGCCGAAGACCGCATCATCGGCCAGACGCCCGCCATCCGTCGCTGCGTCGAACTCGCGCTGAACGTCGCCGACACACAGACTTCCGTGCTCATCGAGGGCGAGTCCGGCACCGGCAAAGAACTGCTCGCCAATCTCATTCACTACCACTCGCGGCGCGGCGAACGCCAGTACATCAAGCTCAACTGCGGCGCGATCCCGGAGACACTCTTAGAGTCGGAACTGTTCGGCCACGAGCGCGGCGCGTTCACCGACGCGCGCGCCCGCCGGCGCGGCCGGTTCGAAGAGGCTGACGGCGGGACGCTCTTCCTCGACGAGATCGGCGAGATGAGCCCGTCGGCGCAGGTGCGCTTGCTGCGCGTGTTGCAGGACGGCGAGTTCACGCGCGTGGGCGGTAACGAAGTGTTGAAGGTGGACGTGCGCGTCATCGCGGCGACCAACGTGGACCTCGAACGCGCCGTCGAGTTGGGAACCTTTCGGCGCGATCTCTATTACCGGCTGTCGGTGTTCCCCGTCCGACTGCCGCCTCTGCGTGAGCGGCGCGGCGACATCCATCCGCTCGTCATCCACTTCCTCGAACGCCACAAGCAGAAGACCGGCCGCTTCGTCCCCGGCATCGCGAAAGAGGCTTTACAGGCGCTCGTCAACTACGAC
>JBOGOY010001106.1:0-1677 GCA_050748185.1 Pyrinomonadaceae bacterium | reverse complement strand
CGGTTGCGCTGTGCATGATCGGCGTTTTGAGCGCCGGCGCGTCGGCGCAAGACATGATGGCGAAGAAGTCGCTTTACGAGCGGCTCGGCGGCCTCGAAGCCATTAAGGCGGTAATTGGCGATTTCGCGGGTCGGGTACTGGCCGACCCGAGCATCAACAAGAAGTTTGCGAAGACAGACCCCGAGCGTCTGACCTTCATGCTCGTACAGCAGGTGTGCGACGCATCCGGCGGACCCTGCAAATACACCGGCCGCAGCATGAAGGATTCGCACAAGAACATGGGCGTGACCGGGGGCGAGTTCAACGCGCTGGTCGGACACCTCGTGGCCACGCTCGACAAGTTCAAGGTTGGAGAGACAGAGAAGAACGAATTGCTCGGCGTCCTCGGGCCGATGAAGCCCGACATCGTCGAAGTCAACTCGATGGAAACCGGCACGGCGCTGCCTGCCAATTTCAAGCCAGCCAAGAAACTCAGCAAGAAGACCGTGGCCGCTGGCCCGGCCAACAAGACGATGAAGAACACCAGCATGAATAAGTAGCTGTCACCCTTCACCCAACCCCGGTCACTCGGCCGACCGAAACGAAAAGGCTCTCAGTTATTCACTGAGAGCCTTTTCAACTTTACCCTTTTGAACGTTTTACTGCTCCGGCTGCGGCGGCGGAGGCGTCTGCTGACCTGCGGGCTCGGTGCGCCGCTTGAGCTTGGGCGGTTCGTTGGCCTTCTGCTCCGAAGGCTTCTGATCCTCGGTCCCGGTCGAGGTACCGTCCGGGGCGGGTTGCCGGCGCTTCAGGGTCGGACGGCGCGGGCCACCGTCTTCGTTGCCGCCGGAGAGGTCGCCGGTGGTTGAAGCTTTGGCGTTCGACAGGCGCATCAAGCGCCCCTTGACGCGCTGAAATTCCGACGTGCTGACGACGTATTCCTCGCGCTCGGGAAAGCGGCTGACTAATTGCCGCGACGACTCCAAGCGATCGAGTGACTGGGGGTGGGTGGAAAAGGTCTTGGCGAAAAAGCCCGGCTTCTTTTTGTTCTTCGCGGCCAGTTTCTCGAACATCGTCGCCATCGCGCTGGGATCGTAGCCCGCGGCGTAAAGGTACTGTACCCCTAGCACGTCGGCTTCGCGCTCGGCGTCGCGCGAGAACTTAGAGAAGCCGGCGGCCAGCCCTAACCCGGCGGTGTTCTGCAAAATCGCGCCGGGCAGCCCGCCGAGAAAAATCGAGCCGGCGATCAATCCGATCTGTGCAAACTGACCCTTCGCCTGCGTCTCCATCGCGTGGCGCGCGTTGACGTGCGCGATCTCGTGCGCCATCACGCCCGCGACTTCGGCTTCGTTGTCGGCGGCCAGAATCAGCCCCTTGTTGACGTAGAAGAAGCCGCCCGGCAACGCGAAGGCATTCACCTCGTCGGCGTCGATGACCTTAATGGTGAAGGGAAGTTTGGCGTCCGAGTGCAGCACGACGTTCTGGCCGACGCGGTTGATGTATTCCGTAATTACTGGGTCGTCAACGAATTTCACCTGCCGATCGATCTCCGCCGATATTTGCCGGCCGAGGTTGACCTCGGATTCGAGCGAGCCGCTTATTTTCGACCAAAAACCGCCGTTGATTTTGCGCTTGCCGATCATGCGCGGGTCTTCTTTTTCGGAGAGCGGTTTGGCGGGGTTGGCGGCAGTTGAGGCC
>JBOGOY010001105.1:0-1684 GCA_050748185.1 Pyrinomonadaceae bacterium | reverse complement strand
GCCTCAGGCTAAGCTGCCGCAACTGGTGTTGGTTGGAAGAAGTGCTTGGCTTTACGAAGAGACGTTACGCGCCGTCGAGGCTTGCGATCCCAAAAGATCGCAGATCCGCCTGACGGGCTACGTGCCGGAATCAGACCTGCCCGCGCTTTATTCGGGCGCTCTCTGTTTCGTCTATCCTTCATATTTCGAGGGCTTCGGCTTGCCGCCGCTCGAAGCGATGCAATGCGGCGCGCCAGTCGTCGCCGGCGACCGGACGAGTTTGCCGGAGGTGGTCGGCGACGCCGGGTTGCTGGTCGATCCGCACGACACCGCCGCCCTCACGGTGGCGCTGGCGCGACTCATTGACGACGCGAACCTGCGCCGCGAACTGCGCGCAAAAGGTCTCGCACGCGCCCGGCTTTTTAACTGGCGGGAGACAGCCCGCATGACTTTGCAGGTTTACCAACAAGCGACAGGAGGAATGATGAATGATGAATGATGAATGAAAAGCAGCCTGTCTTTCATTCATCATTCATCATTCATCATTCATCGTTTCAGACATGCGTATAGCCATCCTCGGGACGCGTGGGATCCCGGCCAGTTACGGTGGGTTCGAGACCTTCGCCGAACAACTCAGCACCCGACTCTCCGTGCGCGGCCATGAGGTGACGGTCTATTGCCGCTCGCACTACGTTAGCCCGCGCCAGCTCGAATACTGCGGCGTGCGCCTGAAAGTGCTGCCGACCTTCCGGCACAAGTATTTCGACACGGTGCTGCACACTTTCGTTTCGGCGCTGCACGCCACGGGCTGCCGCTACGACGCCGCGCTCATCTGCAACGCCGCCAATGCGCCCTTCGCGCCGCTGCTCCGCCTCGTCGGCACGCCCGTCGCCATTAACGTGGACGGCCTCGAACACAAGCGCAAGAAGTGGAACTGGATGGCACGTCGCTACTACCGGATGGCCGAGTGGCTCTCGACCCGCCTGCCGAACGAGACGATCACGGACGCGCGCGTCATACAGGACTACTACCAGACCTATTACAAACGCGAGACGACGATGATCGCTTACGGCGCGGAGGTCGAGCGCACGCCCGACCGGGCCGCGATCCGCCAGTGGGGCGTCGAACCGAATCGCTACGTCCTCTACGTCTCGCGGCTCGAACCCGAAAACAACGCGCACCTCGTCATCGAAGCTTTCAAGCGCGTCCGCACCTCCTTCAAACTCGTCATCGTCGGCGACGCGCCCTACGCGCATGATTACATCAAGCAACTCCGGCGGAGCGCCGAGCGCGACCCGCGCATCGTCTTCACCAGCTTCGTCTTCGGCGGTGGCTACCGCGCGCTCCAGCAGAACGCCTACTGTTACGTCCACGCCACCGAAGTCGGCGGCACGCACCCGGCGCTTCTCGAAGCGATGGGCTACGGCAACTGCGTGCTGACGCTCGCCACGCCCGAAAACCTCGAAGTGGTCGGCGAGGCCGGCATCTCCTATGAGGACGAACGCGACTTGGCCGCCAAACTCCAGCGCGTGTTGCGCGACGCCGGCGCGGTCAACGCCTACCGCCAGCGCGCCCAACTGCGCGTCCGCGAGCGCTACGACTGGGAGCACGTCGTCAACCTCTACGAAAACCTCTTCGCCCGCATGGCCGGACAAGAGCAGCCTCACGGCGTCGAGGTGGCGCACGCGCTGGCCGCCACCGCCGC
>JBOGOY010001104.1:0-1685 GCA_050748185.1 Pyrinomonadaceae bacterium | reverse complement strand
CCCCCAGAGTAAACATCCGTGCCACTCTGCTTTTCAGTCTGTTGCTCGCCGCCACGTTGGTCCTCTCGGTCGCGGCGCGCGCGGACGGCGGCGGGGAGGACAAGCGGAAGGGAAGAGCGCTGCGGACGGCGCAGGAGACGCTGCCGTCTGCGGCCGACGTGACGATCTCGATCTGCGTCGAGGCCGGCGACGTGACGGTGCGCGGCTGGGACCGGCAGGAAGTGCGCGCCAGCGCCTCGGAGACTGACAAGATTGAGTTGCGCCGCGTCGGCGGCGAGGTGTTGGGGACCAATGAGACGGCGGCGGCGACTAGCCCGCAGCCGGCCCGAAACATCGAGGTCTTAGCTTTCAGAGAGGGCGAGCCGCCCTCTCCCAAATGCAACAGCGCGGGCAGCATGGAACTCGACGTGCCGCGCGGCAGCACGGTGCTGATTAAAGTCCCGGGGGGCGACCTCTCGGTGTCGGGAGTGGCCATCGTGCGCGCCGAGACGCTGAGCGGCGAGATCGAGTTGAGCGGCATCACGAAATCCTCCGAGGCGACGAGCGGCGACGGCGGGATCCGCGTGAGCGACGTGAAGGGTCGTGTCGTGCTGCGCTCGATCAGCGGCGAGATCGAGGCGGACGGCGTGGCCGCGAACGATGCGGGAGACCTGCTCTCGGTGAAGACCGCCGGCGGCGAAGTGACGCTTGCCGACGTGCGACACAGTCAGGTTTCGGTCCAGACCACCGACGGGCACATCACTTTCGATGGCCCGCTCACGCGCGGCGGCAGTTACGTCTTCAAAACCCACGCCGGCAACGTCACGCTGGTTCTGCCGCCCGACGCCTCTTTTCAATTGAGCGCGAAGGTCTATCAGCACGGCGAGATCGAGACTGATTTCCCCATCCGCCAACTGCCCGGCTCCGGCCTCTCCCTCTGGAAAGACGGCCGCCTCGCCGGCCTCCACGGCGCAGCCGAAGGGGCTGCCACGCTCAACCTCGCCTCCTTTAACGGGATGATTGAGTTGAGGAAGAAGTGATCAGTAGGCAGTAATCAGTTTTCAGCCCACGGCATTCACGCCTGACCTTCAAACTCCTATCTTAACAACTCTTAAATTGTTGTTGTCGGACACGTCTGCCTACTGTCCATGACCAACGTGCTGAATCCGAACTACTGATTACTGATTACTGAAAACTTTTTCTGCCACAAACTCAACGCGCGCGGTGTTCTCAGGGTAGAAGCCGGTAGTTGAGTTGTTTTGAGCGCCGCTTTTTTTTGAAACGTTCCGCGGGTTGCGCGCGTCTCTCACAGAGGACGAGACAAGAGCCAATACCCCAACCGCAGGAGAGCAACAGCCATGAGACGCAAACTCGGTATCATCCTGATGATCGCGGCCACCACGCTGGCCGGCACGTCCGAGGCCGCGCGGCAGTTCGAGAATTTCAAAGCGACGTTCACCGAACTGGCTCAGTTCGGCTCGCAGCCCGACTTCCTCGCTTTCGCCGCCGCGGACAATTCGTTGCCGGCGCACGGTTCGACCGTCAGAGGTCGCGCCGAGTCTGACATTCGCGGCGGGCTGGTGGCGGCGAGTTGCTCCGTCACGGCGCCCGCCGAGGCGAAGAAAACCACCGCACCGAAGAGCCGCGAGGCGGCGCGCCGGGCGGAGACTGCGCTGCCCGCGCGCCGTGCCGACCTCGATGCAGCC
>JBOGOY010001103.1:0-1691 GCA_050748185.1 Pyrinomonadaceae bacterium | reverse complement strand
TACTTCTTGACGCCGCCGCGCTGGTGCCCGTAGCCGTCTTCCGGCAGATTGGCGAGATCGTATCCTCCGATAACGAGCAGCGAAGGTTTACCCGCGAGTCTGGCGAAGAGCAGCGGAAGAAAGGTGTGCCACGAGGCGAACCAACCGAAAACCAGATCGTGTTCCGCGACCAAGCGGCGCACCTTGAAGGGGTTGATCTTCTTCGAGCGCACGTAGTATTCCGTGACATCGAAACTCCTCCGCAGCAGTTCCACATCTATCCACACGAAGCGCGTCGGAAGGTTATACACAAAAAGTACGCGCGGTTTTTCGAGTCTGACCATGTCGGTAATTCTTAAGCGTACCGTCAAAGAATCGGTATCAGAATTTGTCAACTAATTCGACTTGGAATTCGGCAAATACGGGATTCTCACCCATCGATCTTTGCAAAGGTTCCTGGCTTTCAAATAGCGACTGATGCGCCGCTTGGTTTTTTGTGCGTCGAGGTCGTTACTGTTGTCCAGGACCATTAACTGAAGGTCGCTAAAGATCGTCTCCACCGGATTGTCGTCAGGACTTGCTTTCGGCAAGCTGACATAGCGCAGCTTCAGTTGGCGCATGACACGCCGCGTCTCGCGTGAAATACAGGGATGCGCTCGGTCTTGATCCAAGCCGATCCAGCTGGCTTGCGTTTCGTAGCGCCGCTGCAACAGCCGCATGAACTGACAGACGAAAGGGGTCGCTTTGCCATCCATGAAAGCCCAATGTCTTTTACCGGTTCGGACGTTGTACGCCAGGAACAGGTAGAACTTGCCGCGGGTTGGTTGCTGTTTGGGCAAGATGAGTTTGTTTTGACTCGTCCAGCGGCGTCCGCCATAGGCTTTGATGAAGACCGGCTTGACATCAAAGAAGAGCAAGACTCCTGTTTTCGGCAAGCGCCGCCAAATTCCGCGCAAACGGCTCAAGATGGCGAGGGGTTGCGGGTCGCGGCTGATGATTTTGCGCCGCACGCGGGCGAAGTGGACGCCCCCTTTTTCAACCACTGGCGCACGGTCTCTCGACTCACGCGGGCGACGACACGCTCTTTGATTAGGTAATCGCGCAGCCGCCGCAGAGACCACCGGGCGAAGGGCAAGCCCTGTTCAATGGGGGAGGAGTCCATTAACTGCCACACGAGTTGCTCTTGTGCGGCAGTAAAAGTGGGCGGACGCCCCCGGCGCGTGGTGGCGGACAGACACTGCAAGCCTTGCGCGGCGAAGTGACGGAGGTCTTGATAGATGGTGGCGGGATGGGCATGCAGAGCGGCGGCAATGTCGATGCCTGCCCAGCCTTCGCCGTAGAGCAGGATAGCTTGCGCGCGGCGCAGTTGTTGCGGCGCTAAATCATCGCGCAACGACTCTTCCAGCTTGCGCTGTTGATTGACGCGGGGCTTCCTGATTTTCAAAGAACGGCCCATAGTTGAACCTCCCGGCAAAGGTGATTCAGCTAGTCTAAGTCAATTTAGTTGACAAATTCTGATATGCATTATTTGTCAATACGGTTAAACCTTTGGGATCGTCGGCCAACAGCGTCGCGGCCACGACGTAAGCCGGCGCGTCGAGAAACCCGCCGGCCTGCTCGTGCGCGGCGATGAGTGATTCAATCTCGGCGCGGAGATGAACATCGCCGGCGCAGGCCCGGTTGAGAAACGCGGCGCGCTCGTGGGGCTGATG
>JBOGOY010001102.1:0-1695 GCA_050748185.1 Pyrinomonadaceae bacterium | reverse complement strand
CTTTTATTCATCGTTCATCATTCCGCCTTCATCATTTTCTCCTCTGTGCCCTTCGTGGCTAACCATCAGCGTCCTAATCCAGCATGCTACGATTTAGACGGGCGGCAACAGACCGGGCGGCCCGTGCATCAATTCAGAGACCAGCTTTCTCCCGCGCCCGCTCTTGTCAGGCGCAGCATCGAATCGATTTTCAACACAGGGGCAAAGAAGATGAATAAGAGAAGCTCGACTCTACACGCCGCATTCTTCGGGTTTGTTTTAGCGCTGACGTTTGCCGCGCCCGCACTGCCCGCGCGGGCGCAGAGCGATCTCCGCAGAGAGACGATCGCCATCAACTATCCGCTCGACGAAGGTGTGACCGTCAAGTTCCGCGGCACGTCAAGGCTGCCGCGCCTCACCGGCGAGGCGAAGGTGCGCCGCAGCGGGCGGCGCGGGACGCGCGTCGAACTCAGTGTCAAGAACCTGCCCCGCGCGACCGAACTCGGGGGCGTCTACACGACCTACGTGCTGTGGGCCATCACGCCGGAAGGGCGCGCCGACAACCTCGGCGAGATCAAACGCAGCGGCAGCTTCCTCGTCAACTCGAAGCTCGACGCGACCACGCCGCTTCAGAATTTCGCCCTCATCGTCACCGCCGAGCCGCACTTCCTCGTGCGTGGGCCGAGCCGTCTGGTGGTGCTCGAAAATTTGCCGCCGCGCGAGCCGGGCGAGGCGCAGGTCGAAACCGTCAGCGTCCAGTATCTCGGCAACACGAGCGACTATTTCAACGACCGCAGCGTGCCCGAAGTCGCCGACGCCGAATTCCTGAAAACTCCTGTCTCTCTGCTCGGCGCCCGACAAGCCGTCAATCTCGCGCGTTACGCCGGCGCGGAAAGCGACGCGAAGAACGAATTGAAAGAGGCCGTGGACCAACTCGAATCGGCTGAGAACGCTTGGCGTATGAAGCAGCCGGAAGAGGAAGTCGATAGAGAGGCGCGGAAGGCGACCAGCCTCGGCGCGAAGGCCGAAGAAGATGCCGCTTCGCGCCGCGCCGCGCGCCAGCGCCGCGACGAGATCGCGCGCCGCGACGCCGCCGTGCGCGAGGCTGAAGATAGCGCCGCCAACGCCTCGCAGGAGGTCAGAGAGCTACGCTCGGCGCTCGAAAGAGAGCAGCGAGATCACGACTTGGTTAAGCGTGATCTCGGGACCAGCAACCAACAGGTGCGCGAACTACGCTCGGAACTCCAGCGCGTGCGCGAAGAGTTGCAGGCTGTGCGAGCCGACTCGGAAGCGGCCAAAGTGAAACTCGCGCGGATGGAGGGCGAGCGACAGGCCGAGGATGCGCGCCGCGCCGCCGAGCAGCGCGCGGAGCAACAGCGCGCCGCCGCCGCTTCCCTCAAAACCAGCTTGGCGCGATACGGGTCGGTGCGCGACACCAACCGCGGCTTTGTGCTGTCGCTGCCCGACAGCTTCTGGGGCGGGGCGCGCGCCGCCGAGCCGTCCGCGCAGTCCGCCGCCATGATCGAGCCGCTCGCCGCCCTGTTGGCTAATTACCCCGATTACCAAATAGTCATCGAGGCTTACACCGACAGCCGCGGCGAAGACCTCCAACTGCGCCAACTCTCGCAGGCGCGCGCCGAAGCTCTTTCAACACGCCTGCTTGCGGCGGGCGTTGACGGGGCGCGCGTGCGGGCCAACGGCATGGGACCAGATAAC
>JBOGOY010001101.1:0-1696 GCA_050748185.1 Pyrinomonadaceae bacterium | reverse complement strand
GGCGAAAGTGATCCTCAGCACGGACGATCTCGAGATCGCCGAAGTGGGCCACCGCTGCGGGCTGGAGGTGCCGTTCCTGCGCCCGCCGGAGTTGGCCGAGGACGCGACGCCGATGCTGCCGGTCGTGCAGCACGCGGTTCGGTGGCTGGAGCACGCCGGCGAATATTTCGACGCCGTCTGCCTGCTGCAACCGACCAATCCGTTGCGGCGGCCGGAAGACATCGACTCGTGCGTCGAACTGCTGGAGACGACGCAGGCCGACGCGGTCGTGACGCTGCTGCCGGTCCCGCTGAAGTACAACCCGCACTGGGTCTATTTCGTCAACGGCAATAACTACCTGCGCCTGTGTACCGGCGAGCCGACTCCGATCACGCGGCGGCAGGAACTACCGCTCGCCTTCCACCGCGAAGGCTCCGTTTACATTACCCGGCGCGACATTCTCATCGAACAAGACAGTCTGTATGGGAAGCGGCTGGCCGGATTCCAACTCGACCCGGATCGCTGCGTTAACGTCGACGATGTCGAAGACTGGGAACGCGCGTCCGCCCTAATCTCCCGAGGGATGAATGAAACTCTTCGAACTAACTTATCTGTGTGCTGAACCGTTCTTATCACCACTGCACGGGCAGGTCCGATCGCGCTTGCTGGAAATTGCCCATACGTACCGACACCGCCCGGAGATTCTGGACGTCGGCGGCCGCAAGTCACACTACACCGTCGGCGTCGCGGGCAACGTCACCGTCACCGATCTCCCGAGGCAGACGGAGATCCAGCAGGAACTCCACTTGGGGACCAATCTGGCACTCAACCGGCGCACTTACGAACGCCGCAGCAACGTCCACAAGATCCTCTTTGACGACATGACGCGCTCCGGCCTGCCTTCGCGCGCGTTCGACGTAGTGGTGGCCGTCGAGGTGCTCGAACACGTCGAGGAAGACAGCCTGTTCGTCAGCGAGGCGCACCGGGTACTGAAGCCGGAGGGGACGTTCCTGATGACCACGCCGAACGGCGATTTTCTGAAAGTGCCCTTCGGCGATCACAAACGGCACTACGCGCGCAGGCAGTTGAGCGCGCTGCTCGCCAGTTGCTTCCCTCAGGTCGAAGTCGAGTACGCCATCCGGTCGGGCGTCTTCCGTAATCTGGGGCGGCGTCCGTGGTCCGCGAGGCATCCGCTCCGCACCGCCGCCAGCATGGCCGGCAACGTCGTCAGCTCGATCCAGTCGGGACAGGCGGGCGTCAAGTCTCAGGCCGAGGGGACGCTTCACCTGATCGCCACCGTGCGCAAGCAGGGGGCCACAGGGGATCTGCGCCGCGCCCCGCGCCGCCGCGCGCGCCTGCCCGTCCGCGTCGCCGCGTCAGGCGGGGCCGCTGCCGTTGTTGAACTATCCTGTCCGGCGGCGTGTCCCAAGGGGGAGACGCTCGACGTGAGCCTCGACGGTCTTTCCATGTTCGTTCACGAAGAGCGAGATTTGAAGGGGCACTTCGACGACCCCGCGCACACGCTGAGCGTCGAACTGGAACTCCCGCAGGGCAGCGTGCGACTCTCGGCCGCGCCGGTGCGCTACGAGCCGGCGGGCGTCCGCGGGCCGGGGCGCGGTTACCTCGTCGGCACGAAGATTGTCGAAATGAGCCGGCCGCACCGCAGCCGCTACGTCGATTTCCTGCGGACGTTGAATGTCACGCTGTGCTGCATAGT
>JBOGOY010001100.1:0-1703 GCA_050748185.1 Pyrinomonadaceae bacterium | reverse complement strand
TGTCGAAGCAGTGGGGCCTCGCGAGCGCGGGCGGCTACGGGCCGCTGATGCTGTCGCGCGTGAGCCGCGCGCTGTCGATGGTTGCCTACGGCGCGGTTGACGGCTCGTGGCAGGACGACGCCAACCGCAGCCTCGATCTGTTCGCCGTGCGCTACGTGGTGCTGCCACGCACCGCCATACTCGACGACTCAGGCCCGAACGCCGGCGGGGTCCAATGGTCCGGCGGCGAGTTGGGCATCGACCTCGGCCCGGGCTGCGGCACACCCAACCCCGACTCATACACGGTCGAGCTGCCCGCGCCCGTCAGCGCGACGCGGCTCGGTGTCGTCAGTGCGCTGGCGTGTGCGGCGGGAGTGGGTGACGGCACGGAAGTCGTGCGCGTGTCGCTCGAAGACACGGCCGGGCGCATCTCTGAGCAGACGCTCGCGGCCGGGCGCGACACCTCTGAGTGGGCCTACGACTGCGCCGACGTGCGCCCGGTAGTGAAGCACCAGCGCGCCCCGGTCTTCCGAAGCTACGAGACGACGCGCGAGCCCGCGCCGTGCGAAGGTCACGACTACCTAAGCGAGTTGGCGTTCGACGTGGCGCGGCCGATCAAAAGCGTTCGGTTCACGTGGGTCGGCCCCGCGGGCGCGTGGGCGCTGAAAAAGATCAGCCTGTTTGATGAACCGGCCGGACGCAGCTATCCTGTCACGCAAGTCGCACACGCCCCGGCGGACGCCGCGCGCTGGCGCTACGTCGGGGACACCGAAGGCGGAATCGTCTACGAAAACTTGCGCGCGATGCCGCGGGCGTGGCTCGTGCCCGAGGTCGTCAGCGTCAGCGAGGAAGAGGCGCTGGCCGCGATCAGAACGTCGCGCCTGCCCGGCGGCGACACGTTCGATCCGGCCCGCACCGCGCTGGTTGAGGGACCAGTGCCGTTCAACGCGCAAGGCTTCGACCCCGCGGCCGGCGCGAAAGTGATCAAGGCGTCAGGCGACACAGTAGAAGTGCGGACCAGTTCGGCCACAGCCTCTTTCCTCGTGCTGAGCGACGTTCATTATCCGGGCTGGCGAGCGTTCGTTGACGGCGTAGCCGCGCCGCTGTTGCAGGCCGATTACGCGCTGCGCGGCGTGCCGTTGCCGCCCGGCGCGCACACCGTCCGGCTGGAGTTTAAGCCGGTCACGTTTTACTACGGCGCGGCCGTGAGCGCGGCGTCGCTCGTGGCGCTCATGGCATTCACCTTCTTTTACCGGAGACGCGCGTCTGACACACCAGACAACGCCAACTCGAATGACTCTTCGCGGCCCTAATGATTCCCTCTCGGACCTGACGGCCGTCGTGCTGTGCGGGGGCCGCGGCGAGCGTCTGAAGCCACTCACCGACGCGCTGCCGAAGCCACTCGTGCGGCTCGACGGCCGACCGCTCCTCTATCACCTGCTGCTCTACCTTTCGGCGGCGGGGGTCTCGCGCTTCATCGTCTGTGTCGGGTACAAGCACGAGGCCGTCGAGCAGTTCCTGCAAGAGCACGCGCGCCCTTCGTGGGGCGTGACCTGCGTCAACTCGGGCGACGTCAGCATGACGGATCGCATCCTCGACGCGCGGCGGCACGTCGCGGGGCCGGCGCTCATCTGCTACGGCGACACGCTAGCCAACGTCGATCTCTTGGGGCTACGCCGCGAGCATCGCGCGAACGGCGCGCTGGCGACCGTGACCGTCTATCC
>JBOGOY010001099.1:0-1704 GCA_050748185.1 Pyrinomonadaceae bacterium | reverse complement strand
CCTCGAGAAGCGCATCATCGAAGTCGCGCCGCTCGCGTTCATGCGCGGGCGCGCTCAGCCCTTGCACAGCCGGCTGTTGACGCCAGCGGGCTGGCGCACGTTGGACAGCATCAAGCCCGGCGATCAGGTGATCGGCTCTGACGGAGTTCCGGTGCGCGTGACGGGTGTGTTCCCGCAGGGGCGAAAAGAAGTCTACCGCCTGACGATGACCGACGGCTCAAGCACGCTGGCGTGCGCCGAGCACCTCTGGGCGGTGCGCACGATGGAGGATAAGCGCAGGGGTAAGCCTCTGCGGATTTTGGAAACGCGGGAGATGCTTGGCAACTTCCGCCACAATCATCAGTATCGTTACGAATTGCCGTTGCTCTCGGCCCCGGTGGATTGGCCCCGCCGCGAAGTGCCGCTCGAGCCGTATTCGCTGGGGTTGCTGCTCGGCGACGGGTGCATCACCGATAAGACTTCGCCCACGTTTGCCACTTCGGACTTTGAGTTAGTCTCGTCACTGGAACTCGCGCTCGGCGACATGAGTCTTTCGTTCCGGCGCAAATCAGCCGTCGATTATGTCATCACCAACCCGGCGGCGGGGCGCGGCGGCGCTACTGTCCGCAACCCTCTCACGCAGGCGCTGCGCGGGCTGAAATTGGCCGGGACGTACTCGGCGACCAAGTTCATCCCCGAAGACTATCTTTACAACAGCGCGGACGTGCGCCTCTCCGTCCTGCAAGGGTTGTTAGACACCGACGGCGGGCCTGTCACGCAGGCGGGGCGGACTTGCCGCATTCAATACACCACCACGTCCGAGCGGCTGCGAGAGGATGTTATTTTCCTCGTGCGTTCGCTCGGCGGCGTGGCCTACTGGCGCAGGCGAGTGGCCGGGGGGCGTAAACCCGGCTTCGCACGCGGCAGAGAGATCGGCTACCGCCACGACGCCTTCGTGATGGACATCCGCTTGCCGAAAGGACTCCGGCCTTTCCGGCTGAACCGAAAAGCCGACATTTATCATGCGCACGGCGGCGGGCGACCCGCGCGCTTCATCAAGAGCATCGAGCCGGCCGGGGCGCAGGAGACTCAGTGCATCAGCGTCGCCGCGCCGGATTCACTTTACGTCACGGACGATTTCATCCTGACCCATAACACGCTGGCGGATGCCTTCATCATTCTGGACGAGGCGCAGAACACGACGAGCGAACAGATGAAGATGTTCCTCACTCGCATCGGGTTCGGCTCGAAGGCAGTGATTACGGGCGACGTGACGCAGATTGATCTGCCGACGGGCAAGCGCAGCGGCCTGATCGAAGCCGAGCGCATCCTTTCCAAAGTCGAAGGCATCGAGTTCGTCTATTTCACCGATAAGGATGTCGTCCGCCATCGCCTCGTGCAGATGATCATCAGGGCTTACGAAGAGCATTCGAGTAAGAGCAGTTTATGAATTTGCGATTTTTGATTTTTGATTTGCGATTGAAGAGCAGGGGAAATCATCGTGTGGGTTCTTGATTTTCAATCGCAAATCGCAAATCAAAAATCAAAAATTCACGAGTTGTCTGCCGGGTAAGTCGGCGCAGGTTCGAGCATGGTCGATTCCGTGCGGCGCTTCTCTTCGGCGTAGGCGCGCTTGCCGGCGTCGATGGCGGCGGAGACATTCTCGCCGCGCCGCGTCGCCGCTTCGCGCGCGGAGGCAGCAAACTCGCCCGCTTTGTCGGTGGC
>JBOGOY010001098.1:0-1705 GCA_050748185.1 Pyrinomonadaceae bacterium | reverse complement strand
GCCATCAGGCGGTCGAGTCCGCCTGCGACGGGCGCGCCGGCTTTCTCCGCTAATTCTTCCATCCTTTTAATAGCCACGTCCTGATCGCGCACCGCGCCGAGCGCGTCGGCCAGACGCTTCAGCTTCCGCTGCGGGACGCGACGCGACAGGTGCGGCCGGAAGTCGCGCAGCACGCCCCGCAAGCGTCGCGTGGCGACCCTCATGGCGTGGACGCCTTTGATGTCCGAGAAGTCGAGCGCGGCCCCGGAGTAATCGAAGACCTCGGCGCGTCGCGTTTCGAGCACGCGCTGCATCCCTTCGCGCGCGCCCGCCGCGCAATCCAAATTTTCTACGGTTCTTGCCTTTGCCATTATTTTGCACTCTCGTGACGCGCGTCAGCGCTGATAGCGCCTCGCAGCCTCGAGCTGAGCCACCGCCACCTAAGCGCGGCCCGGGTGCGCGCGGCGGCTGAAGGTGAGCTTGCAATTGAAAGCCAACTCGAACGCTTCCGCCTTGCGCTCGGCGGCCCACAATTCCGGCTGACAGCCGCGCGGCGAGGCGATCAGTTGGACGTGGAACACGCCGTTTTCGCCGGCGCACCTGAGGTCGCGGACGCGGTTCTCGTGGCTGCGGTCGAGCGCGTCGGCCACGCGCAGGATGGCGCTCAATTTCGTGACCAACTCGCGGTCGTGCGGGTGCAGGGACATGAAGTCCGAATGACGATCCTTTGGCGGCGCGCCGCGGTGGTAACGCGCGATGTTGGCGATGACCAGCCGCTCGGCCTCGGAAAACCCGGTCAACTCCGAGTGCTTGATGAGGTAGAGGGCGTGCTTGTGGTGCGCGTCGTGGGCGATGTGGTAGCCGAGGTCGTGCAGCAGCGCGGCCGCCGAGAGCAAAGTCCGCTGATGGCGCGTGAAGCCGTAGCGGGGGGCCAACGCATCGAAGATCTTTTCGGCGAAGCGGGCGACGCGACGCGCATGCCCTTCCTCATAACCGAAGCGGCGGCCGACGGCGTGGACGCCGCGCAATAAAGGGTCGGACGTGTCAGGCAAGGGCGGCTGCGACTCGGCTTCCATCTCGCGCAGGCTGTCGATAATCACCCCCTCGCGCAGCGCATAGTCGCAGGTGCGTAAGGTTTCGATTTTGAGGGCCCGCATCACGCCTTCGAGGATGTGCCCGCCCGCGACGATGATTTCGGCGCGCTGCTGGCTGAGGCCCGCCGCCCCGCGCCGCCCCTCGGCCGCCAGACTCGCCATCTGCTCGTTGAATTTGACGAGCTTGCCCAACTTGATTTCGGCCCCGGCCGGCCTCGCGGCCGTTTCCTGCTTCTCCTTCTCGCGCCGCAAAGTTTCCCCGATGGCGATGATGGTGCCGGAGGTGCCGGTCGCCTGACCCAGCTTTCGATCGCGCAACTCGCGCCGTGGCCGATCCAGCGCGGCGCTGATTTCGTCTTTCAATGCACGCAACTCTTTGGACTTGACTGGATCGTTCTGCACGAAGCGCTCGGTCAGGCCGACGGCCCCGAGTTTGACGGAGATGAGCTTCAAGGGCTGGCCGCCGCGCATCAGAGAGATTTCGGTCGAGCCGCCGCCGATGTCCACGTTGACGAGCGTCGCGCCGGGTTCGGCGCAACCGCGCGCGGCGGCCAGCCCGATCAAACGCGCCTCTTCGACGCCGGAGAGGACTTCGACCCGCACGCCCGCCTGCCGTTCAACCTCGTCAATAA
>JBOGOY010001097.1:0-1706 GCA_050748185.1 Pyrinomonadaceae bacterium | reverse complement strand
GTTCACCGCAGAGACGCAGAGAACACAGAAGGGGCACAGAGTCGGAGTGATCTCAAAGCTCAAATTTGAAATTGCTCAGGCATCTCCTCTGCGCCTCCTCCGCGCGCTCTGCGTTAATAATCAGGGAGACATGACGAATCCTCTCATCAAGACCGCACAAGCGCCGATGGCCTGTTGCCTGCTCCTCGCGCTGACGCTGCCATCGTTGGCGTCGTCGCTGCCCGGCGCGCAGCCCGCCGCGGTCGGCATGTCCGCCGAGCGTCTGGCGCAGATCGACGCGGTCGTCGCGCAGGCCATCGAGCGGCGCGAGACGCCGGGCGCAGTGGTGCTCGCCGGAAGGCGCGGGCGCGTCGTGTGGCGGAAGGCTTACGGCTCGCGCTCGGTCGAACCCTTGCGCGAGCCGCTGACAGCCGACACCATCTTCGACGCGGCGAGCCTGACGAAAGTGTTGGCGACGGCGACGAGCATCATGCTCCTCATTGAGCGCGGGTTGGTGCGGCTGAACGATCCTCTTGCAAAATACATTCCCGAAATCAAAGGCGAGGGGCGCGAAAGAATCACCATCGAGCACCTGCTGACGCACCGCTCGGGCTACGCGCCCGACTTCGATCTCGGCGAGCAGTGGACCGGTTACGAAGAGGCCATCAAACGTCTGCACACCGAGCGGTTGCGCCACCCGGCCGGCGCGCGTTTCATTTACAGCGACATCGGCTATATCGCGCTCGGCGAGGTGGTCCGCCGTGCGGGCGGAAAACCCCTCGATCAGTTCGCTCATGAGCACATCTTCGCGCCGCTCAAGATGCGGGATACGGGTTTTCGTCCCGCCGCCGCGCTGGTCCCACGCATCGCGCCGACGGAAAAGAAGCGCGCACAGGCGAACTATCTAGGGGGGAAGCCTGAGAGCGTGGGACCAGACGGCGACCGCTGGCTGCGCGGCGAGGTCCACGATCCGACCGCCGCGCGAATGAACGGTGTGGCAGGCCACGCCGGCCTGTTCACGACCGCCGACGATCTCTCGATCTTCTGCCAGATGATGTTGAACGGCGGCGAATACGGCGGCGCGCGGATTTTAAGCCCGCTCGGCGTCGCTTCGATGACGCGCCCGCGCGCGGTGGCGGAAGACGGCGCGGCGCGCGGCCTCGGGTGGGACGTGACAAGCAGCTTCTCTTCGAATCGGGGCGATCTCTTCCCGCCGGGCTCGTTCGGCCATACCGGCTTTACCGGCACGTCCGTCTGGATCGATCCGGCGACAGAGGCGTTCGTCGTTTTCCTTAGCAACCGCGTCCACCCGGACGGGAAGGGCGATGTCGGGCCTGTGCGCGGCCGCGTGGCGACGATCGTCGCGTCGTCCATCAACGACACGTCCATCGAGCGGGCGCGCGAAGCAGCGGCGCGGACGGCTGCCGAGTCGCTCGCCGGCGTGGCCCGCTTGACGGCCGCGGCTCCGGCGGCTGCTTCGTCGGGGACCAATAGCAGCGCCGTTATTAACCCTGCCGCCGATGCCGAGGTGCTGAACGGGATCGACGTGCTCGCCCGCGACGGCTTCAAGCAACTGGCGGGGATGCGCGTCGGGTTGGTGACGAACCACACGGGGCGCGACCGGCAGGGGCGGCAAACCATTGACGTGCTGAGGGAAGCGCCCGGCGTCAAACTCGTCGCGCTCTTCTCGCCCGAGCACGGCATCCGCGGCTTGCTCGACGATAAGG
>JBOGOY010001096.1:0-1711 GCA_050748185.1 Pyrinomonadaceae bacterium | reverse complement strand
GAGCGGGTGACAAATCTTCTGGTGGCCTTCACAAGATTTTCATTAGCCATAGAAGACCACAGAGCGCACAGAGACAAACGCAGCAATAAATTCAGTTAATCCTCCGAGCCCTCTGTGACCTCTGTGGCAACAAAATCCTGAAGACGAATAGCCCTTGCGGCGTGAACCGCTGACAGGCATCTTGCGCGAAAGTTATGTATCATGGGTTCAACGAACTAACGCGAAAACCTTGACTGGTCCGGCCTCGCCTCCGAACGGGGGCCGATGTTGGAGGGCGCGCACGATGTCGAACCGTCGCCGCAAGCGGCTGTCTTTTCTTTTCTCCGCTACGGTAATTCTTCAACTGGGCTGTGGCGGCGTCCTGCCCTCTCTGCGCCGCGGCGAGAGAGGAACAACCACCACCACGAGCGCGCGGCCCGCGCCGCATTTCCGGCCCGGCTTCAATCTGTTCAGCCCGGAGCAGGACATACAGGTGGGCCGCCAGTCGGCGCAGCAGATCGCGCAGCAGGTTCCGCTGCTGCGCGACGAGCAGACGGTCGCTTACGTCCGCGCCCTCGGCACGCGCCTCGCTGAGAAAGCGCCGGGCTTCGACTACGATTATCAGTTCAACGTCATCGCGACGAGCGACGTGAACGCCTTCGCTCTGCCGGGCGGTTACATCTTCGTCAACGCGGGCGCAATCGCGGCGGCGAAGAATGAGGGCGAACTCGCCGGCGTGCTCGCGCACGAGATTACGCATGTCGCCCTGCGGCATGGGACCAGTCAGGCGTCGAAAGCTTACGTCGCGCAAAAAGGCTTGGACATCGTCGGGGCGGTGACGGGCGGCAGTGAGACCGATCTCGGCCAAGTGGTCGGCGCGCTCGGAGGCGCGGGCGCGAATGCGCTCTTCTTGAAATTCGGGCGCACGGCCGAGACGCAGGCCGACCTCGAAGGCGCGCGTATTTTGGCGGCATCCGGCTACGACCCGCGCGACATGGCTAACTTTTTTCAGACGCTGGCGCGCATCGGCGGCGGGCAACGCATCCCGGAATTCTTGAGCGACCATCCCGATCCCGGCAACCGCATGGCATCGATCACCGACGCGCTGCCGTCGCTCGGCATAAGCCGCGAGCCCGTCCGCGACAGCCGCGAGTTCCAGCAGACGAAGGCGCGTCTGACAGGCCGCGGCCCCGCGGCGGCGCTCAGTTCCGCGCCTGAGCCGACGCGGACGGGTCCGCGCGACCCGAGCGACATCGAACCGGCCGCGCGGCCCGCGCCGCCCGCCGCCGAACTAAGCGAGTATCAAGCGCGCGACGGCTCGTTCGCCTTCCAGTACCCGGCCAACTGGGACGGCCTCTCAGGCGACGACAACGCCGAGGCAAATCTGATCTTCGCGCCGCGCGGAGCCTACGGCGAATATCAGGGCGGGATCATGGTGACGCACGGCATCTTCATCGGCGCGGTCCAGCCCGCGGCGGGTGACTTGGCCTCAGCCACCGAGGCTTTCGTCCGGCAGCAGATCGAATCGAACCCCGATTTTCGTGTCCAAAGGCGGCCCGAAGCATTCGACTTCAACGGCCGGCAGGGCTACGTGACGATCGTCGCCGGCCCCTCGCCCGTCACCGGCGTCGTCGAGGTAGACGCCATCTACACCACTGCGACCGCGGATGGTCGCCTCTTCTACCTTATCGCGATGGCCCCTGAAGACGAATACCAACGCTATCAGCCGAGC
>JBOGOY010001095.1:0-1711 GCA_050748185.1 Pyrinomonadaceae bacterium | reverse complement strand
AAATAGAGCAGTTCGCGGAAGGCCCACAGGTCGCCGAGGCCGAGGCGCACGCCCGCCTCTTCAGACAGGATCAGAATGTGCGGCTTGTCCGAAAGCGTCCGCGCCCCGTGCTCGTTCGACTCTGCTACTGCTGCTGCTGCTGGTTGGCGGGCGTCTGAGGGGAGATGTGTTGTGGCCGGGCTGCTGTCGCTAATCTTCACGTCCATGCAAAACAACTATACGGTAAAGGGGGCGGCTGTCGCTTTTGACGGGCAGGCCAGTCTAGCCACCCGCCCCGAGGGGCGTCAAGCAACGCGGATCTGGCGGTGGTACTCATTCTCCGCGAGTTAAGCCGGACAAATCTTCAGCCGTAAGCCGAAAGCACAGAGAGAAACGTAGAGAGAGCGCCGGGGGAGCAATCCGACACCTCTAGCGACACTCTGCATTTCTCTCCGCGCCTCGGCGGTGAGAATAGACCCTGAGCGCGCGGCCGAGCCTGTCAGGATTAACAGGATTGACAGGATGAAAGAGCCCACGCGCCCCGTCCATCGATCGCCTCATCTTGTCAATCTTGTCAATCCTGTCTATGTTCCTACCTTCCTGATGTCGTAAGTTTTGACGTCGTCGCCGGAAATTTTCCCTTCGTTTCCCCCTGTTCCTGATGAGTGTCATCGGCAGAATCAGACGTGCCCTGCGCGGCGAAATAAGCGTCGGCGCGGTCCTGCGCGAAGCGGGCTGGCGCGGGCGCGCGGCCTTCGGGCGGGGGCGCGAGCGCGCCATGCTCGACCGCCTCGCGCGACAAAACGGCGCGGGCAAAGACTTGGTCCCACGCCTGTCAGCGGAGTACGCGCGGATGAGTGGCCCCGAACTGCTCGAACATTTCCGTTCGCGTGCGCGCCCGAAATTCTTCGCCTTCGAGGATGCGTCCGCGGCGCGACGCGAAAGAGACGCGGCGGAGACGATGCGCCTGCTCGAAGGCGCGGAAGCCATCTTGAACGCGCACCGCTGGCCGCTGCTCGGCTACGGCGAACTTGATTTCGGCGCGGAGATCGACTGGCTGCGCGACCCGGTCTCCGGCGCTGTCTGGTCCCCTGATTATCACGCGAAGGTCGTGCTCGTGCGCGGCGACGGCTCGGACGTGCGCGTGTTGTGGGAGTTGAACCGGCTGTCGCACCTCTCCACGCTGGCGCGGGCTTACGCCGTCACGCGCGACGGCCGCTTCGCCGAAGAGTGCTTCGCGCAGATCGAAAGTTGGCGCACGCGGAACCCTGTCGGGCGCGGGCCGAACTGGAGTTGCGCGATGGAGGTCGCCCTGCGCGCGTTGAATCTGCTCGCCGCGTTTCAACTCGTCCGCCGCGCGCCGGAGTTAAACGAGGCGCGACTCCGCCAATTGCTCTCAATGTTCGACGAGCACGGCGCACACGTCCGCCGCAACTTGGAGTTTTCACACATCGCGACGAGCAACCATTACCTTTCAGACGTGGTCGGCCTCTTCTGGCTGGGCTTGTGCCTGCCGGAACTGCGCGCGGCGCGAGAGTGGCGCGAGTTCGGCCTGCGCGAAATGCTCCGCGAGATGGACAAGCAAGTCCTCGCCGACGGCGCGCACTGTGAAGCGTCCACGGGTTATCACCGCTTCGTCACCGAACTCTTCCTCTACTCTTTCATCCTCGCGCGCGACAACCATGTCGAGATCGACGTGCGCTACCTGCGAAAGCTCCGCGCGATGCTGGAC
>JBOGOY010001094.1:0-1714 GCA_050748185.1 Pyrinomonadaceae bacterium | reverse complement strand
GAACCTCGCCGAAAACATCCGCCTCGGACTCGATCTCAGGGGCGGCTCGCATCTCGTGATGCAGGTGCAGATGCCGGATTACCTGCGGAAGCGGACAGAGAACGTCGCCATCGGTTTGCGAAGAGCGGCGGAGGAAGCCGGCTACAACGTCACATCGGTTCAACCGGAAGTGGCGGGTACTGATTATCGCGTGGTGTTGGAAGCCGCCGACGCCTCGAAAATCGCGGAGATACGCGAGCAGTTGCCGAACAAGACTAATGATCTCGATCCGGGCGTTTGGAGTTCATCGGTCAACGGCAACCGGATCGTGTGGGAGATGAGCGCGACGGCGAAGCGTGCGTTGGGCGCGCAGGCCGTCGAGCAGTCGATGAGAATTATCGACAGCCGCATCAACACCGTCGGCGTCGCCGAGCCGACATTGCAGGAACACGGCGCGCAAGGCTCGCACCAGATTCTGTTGCAGATGCCCGGCATCCAAGACCCGGAGCGCATCAAGAAGCTGCTCGTCGCCGAGTCGCGACTCGATCTGATGAAGGTGGTCGGCTCGCCTTATCCCGCCGGGCTGACGACCTACGCGACGGAACAAGAAGCCATCGCCTCGCTCGGCGGCGGGCAGTTGCCGCCCAACCGCAAGGTGCTACCTTACGACGAGCGCGACGAGCCGACTGCGGCCAGCCAGAATCAGCAGAACGCTCAACAACCGAGCCGTTGGGTGGTGGTTGAGACTCCGGCGGTCGTGGATGGCAGCGAACTCCGCACGGCGGAAGCCGTCTCGCGTACCGGCGCCGAGAGCGACTACTTCATCACCTTTGGTTTGAAGCCGACGGGCGCGCAAAAGTTCGGCGCGTGGACCGGCGCGAACGTCAATCAATACATGGCCGTCGTGCTGAACGACCGGATCAAGTCAGCCCCTTACATCAAATCGCAGATCACCGACTCGGGCGAAATCTCGGGCCAGTTCACGAAGCAGTCGGCTGAAGACCTCGCGCTGACGTTGCGCTCGGGCGCGCTGCCCGCGAAACTCGTCTATCTCGAAGAGCGCACGGTCGGCCCAAGCCTCGGTGCCGACTCGATCCGCGCGGGCGTGACGGCCTCGGTCGCGGGCCTCATCCTCGTTATCCTCTTTATGGCCTTCTACTACCGCGGTTCGGGCCTGAACGCTGTGATCGCGCTGCTCCTAAACATGATCATCACCGTGGCCGCACTAGTGCTCTTCGACGCGACGCTGACGCTGCCCGGTATCGCCGGCCTGATCCTGACCATCGGCATGACGGTGGACACCAACGTGCTCATCTTCGAGCGCATCCGGGAGGAGTTGGAGTCCGGCAAGACCGTGCCTTCGGCGGTGCAGGCGGGTTTCGATCGGGCGTTCGTGACAGTTATCGACACGCACGTCACAACCATCGTCTCGTCGCTCTTCCTGTTCATCTTCGGCACCGGCCCGATTCGCGGGTTCGCCGTGACGCTCGTGCTCGGCCTGCTGGCGAACCTGTTCAGCGCCGTGTACGTCTCTCGCACCATTTTCATCTGGCTCCTGAATCGCAAGGGCCGCCGCGTCGAATCGCTTAGCATTTAACCGCAGTGATAAGTGACAAGTGACAGGTGACAAGATGAAAAACTTGTTCTTTCCTGTCACCTGTCACTGTTCACCTGTCACTTAAAGAAAATGATTAGGATTCTTCATAAAGTTGACATTGACTGGCTCGCCAAGCGG
>JBOGOY010001093.1:0-1717 GCA_050748185.1 Pyrinomonadaceae bacterium | reverse complement strand
ATGCGGAATGATGAATGATGAATTAAGACGCCTGCTTTTTATTCATCATTCATCATTCCGCATTCATCATTTCTTCTCACCCGATGACTTCTTGTAGCTCTCTGGCAACGTGCGCGGTGTCACTGGCGACGCGCCCGTCGCGCAGCCGGATCTGCCGGTCAGACTGCGCGGCTAACTCCTGATCGTGCGTGATCAGCACGAGCGTCGTGCCGCGCCGGTGGTTTAGTTCGACCATCAACTCGAAAACGTGCTGGCCGTTGCGCGAGTCAAGGTTGCCGGTCGGCTCGTCGGCCAGCAGGATCGAGGGGTCGTTGGCGAAGGCCCGCGCGATTGAGACGCGCTGCTGCTCGCCGCCCGAGAGTTGCGAGGGGTAATGGTGCGCGCGCGCCGTCAGATCAACGTCCGCCAGCAGTTGCCGCGCTCGCTCGCCCGCCCCTTTCACGCCGGCCAGTTCCAGCGGCACCGAGACGTTCTCGTAAGCCGTGAGCGAAGGGATCAGGTGGAACGACTGAAAGACGATCCCGAGTTTGCGCCCGCGCAACGTCGCCAGCTCGTCTTCGCCCATCCGGGTGATCTCCTGTCCGTCGATGCGAATCTCGCCTGAAGTGGGCGCGTCGAGGCCGGCGACGAGGCCGAGCAGGGTTGACTTGCCGCTGCCCGAAGGTCCGGTGATCGCGACGAATTGCCGGTCGGGGATTGTTAAGTCCAACTCGTGCAAAATCGTCAACTGCTCGCCGCCGGACGGCACTCGCTTGGAAACTTTGTATAATTCGATCATGAAATCTTTTCTGCTCTACCTGTGTTTCTCGCTCGCCGGTCTCGGCCTCGTCGTCTCATGCGGCGGGGGCAACCAACCAGCCGGCGCGTCTGATTCTACCCGACCGGCGCAGTCCGCGCCCGCTGCTGCCGCCGGAGGAAGCGGCGACGCCGCCGCGTCCGCTGCGGGTCGGCCTCGTATCGTCGCCTTCGGCGACAGCCTGACCGCCGGCCTCGGGTTGCCCGCGCACCAGAGTTACCCGGCACTGTTAGAAGAGAGGTTGCGGCGCGATGGCTACTCTTACGAGGTGGTCAATGCCGGTGTTTCAGGCGACACCTCGACGGGCGGCCTCTCGCGCATCGACTGGGCGCTCGCCGAAGGCGACGTGCGCTTCGTCATCCTCGAACTCGGCGCGAACGACATTCTGCGCGGTCAATCCGTTTCTCAGATGAAGAAAAATCTCGCGCAACTGATCGACAAAGCACAGGCCCGCGGCGCGCGTGTGATTCTCGCCGGGATGTACGCGCCGACGAGCAACGGCGTGATTTACCAGCGCGAAGTCGCCGAGGCGTTTCGCTCGCTCGCCGCCGAACAAGAGGTGACGCTGATGCCCTTCTTCCTCGAAGGCGTCGCCGGCCAAGCGAACCTCAACCTCGAAGACGGCATTCACCCGAACCCGGAAGGCACACGGATCGTGGCCGAGAACGTGTACAAGGTCTTAAAACCTTTGCTGGAAGAGAAACGCGCCGCGACGATGAAGTAGTGCGACAACACTTGAGCCGTTGGCCTTCGTGTCCAGTAGAATGCGTGCTTCAACGCTGGGGGCGCGGCCGTTAGTTTCCACACAAATTGATCAAGCAGTGCAGTGCTGCGGCTATTGCCGCCTGATGTGCGGTGAGTCTGTGACTCACCGTTAGTGCCGCTTTGTTTTTCCGGGGCTCTTGCCCCGGTGCCGGGGCA
>JBOGOY010001092.1:0-1717 GCA_050748185.1 Pyrinomonadaceae bacterium | reverse complement strand
GCAAAAGCCCGTCGCCTTTCTCAGCCGACGGGCTTTTGCTTGTTCCGCTAGAGTGTCTTGCTAACGCGCGCGAAACACGTTGTCGATGGTTTCCACGAGGGCCGTGAAGTCGCTCGTCTTCGAGACATAATAACTGACGCCATGCTGTTGCACGCCGCTCGCGCGCTGTCCGGCCGAACCTTCCAACGAGAACATCAGCACCGGGATGGCAGGTGTCAACTGCCGCAATTGCCGCATCAAGTCGAAACTGTCTCCGTCGATATAAGTGTCGTTCAACACGTAGAGGTCGAACCTCTCGGCCGCAGCGGCCCGGAGGGCGTCCGCGACAGTATGCACGGTTCGGACCTCGTAACCCTTTTTGCCCAGCATCAGGGCGATTAAGGCCCCGATGTCTTCCTGTGCTTCGGCGCACAGTATTTTCCTTCTGGTTGACATGACAATCCCAAATCCGTGCGTCTGGACACGAATGGTTTTAGCTCGTTCAGGCAACAAAGGGGATCAGGGGAGTGGTAAACCTAGCCGAATTTCGGCGGGCGGTCAACGCTAATGCGCGTTTAATTCGCCGGAAGGGGTGTCGCGCGGCGGCGCGAAGGCAGCATTGACGGCCTGCACGATTTCCAGAATGTCCGACGGCTTAATGAGGTAAGCCTGCGCCCCGGCTTCCATCGCGTCGTTTCTGGCGCGGTCGAAGGCGGCGGTGGTGAAAAACAGGATGGGCGTGGCCGGCGTCAGGCGGCGGAGTTGCCGACACAACTCGATGTTGGTGCCGTCGGCGTACCCGTCGTCGATCATGTAGAGGTCGAAGTGCTCTGTCGCCGCCAGTTCCAAACACTCGGCAATGGTTCTGGCGGACTTCACTTCGTGACCCTGCTGACCGAGCAGCATGGTGATCATCTGGCAAGTATCGTCATGAGGCTCAGCGCACAAAACGCGCCTCCGGCCGAGAGACATGGGGGAACTCCTAGCGAGGTAAGGCAGTGAGATTTCAAGGAGTGTGTGCCTTACGAAGTGTCTTGACGGCCTGAATGTACGACTAAACTGCCGGCCGGTCAATCAACTACTATGGTAAAGCCCACGAGCGGCCTCAGACACCGCCCGGAACGAGGCCGGCACACCGCGGGGGCGAACCAAGCGGGCGGCTACAACCGCCTCTTCAAGTCTGGCGCAACTTAGACGCAAGCCTCAGGTTTCCCTTTACAGAGCCTGCTCAAGAATAACTCAAGGCGCTTCGCCTAAACTCCGGCCGTAACGATTAATTCCCCCGTCGGATCAGCTTTAATACTTGGGGGGGCCGAGATGTTAAGCAGTGCAGAGACGGGCGCAACCGTATTGGTGGTCGAGGATTATGACGATACGCGACTACTGTTGCGGATGATGTTGGAGATGCGCGGTTATCAGGTGGTCGAAGCCGAAAACGGCCGGCAGGCGGTAGAGGTCGCGGCGAAGGAAAACCCGCAGTTGATTTTGATGGATTTGAATTTGCCGCTGCTGAACGGGTTCGAGGCGACCCGCGAGATTCACAGCCAGCCGGCCATGCGGAATGTGCCGGTCGTCGCCGTCTCCGCGCAGTGCGCGGGCGAGTACCGGCAGAGGGCTTTAGACCTTGTCATTACCCACATTTTTAAACTGCTAAACTGTGGGAATGAGCGACTCGAAAACTGATTTCGATAATATAGAACAGTGGGCGGCTGAACAATGGGGGAGGGCTCGTTTAGGC
>JBOGOY010001091.1:0-1718 GCA_050748185.1 Pyrinomonadaceae bacterium | reverse complement strand
GGGCTGGGCTGCGGCGGCGTCGCTGCCGTCTCGGGCCGACGCGGATCCGGAACGGTTGAAAGCGAGGGCGCTCGCGGCTGTTCGGGTTCCGGCCTTTCATTCGGATCTTGTCGCACGTAGTAGTCGTAGAGCGACCCCGAGGAATAGTCGCGCTGGATCGAGCGGCCATAGGGCGTGTAATACTTCTGCGTCGTGAGCGTCAGGCCGGTGCCGTAGGGCAGTTGGAAGACGCGCTGAACCAGTCCCTTGCCGAACGAGGTTTCGCCGACCAGTAGGCCGCGCCCGTGATCCTGAATCGCGCCGGCGACGATCTCCGAGGCCGAAGCCGAGTTGCGGTTGACGAGGACGACGAGCGGGAAGTCGGCCGGGTCGTCGTAGTCGGTATTCTTAAAGACCTGCGTGGGGCTGTCGTCGCCGCGGCCACGCACCGAGACGATCTCCTCGCCGCGCGGCAGAAACTGGCTCGCCACCTTGACCGCCTCCTGCAGCAGGCCGCCGGGGTTGTTGCGCAGGTCGAGCACGAGCTGACGCATCCCCTGCTTCCGCAATTTGGCGAGCGCCTCTTCCAACTCGTCGCCGGTGGTGTGCGTGAAGCCGCCCGTCAGGGCGATGTAGCCGGCGCCGGGGCGGAGCATGAAGGCGGTGCGGATCGAGGGGAGCGGGACGGCATCGCGGACGACCGTCAGGTAGAGTGGGACCAATTCTCCGGCGCGCTCGATTTTCAGGTTGACCGACTCGCCCCGGTCGCCGCGCACGGCCTTGGAGACTTGCTCGGTGGTCCAGTCGCGTGCGTCCTTGCCGTCCACCTCGACGACGCGGTCGCCGAAGCGCAGGCCAGCGCGCGCGGCCGGTGTGCCGGCGACCGGCGACTGCACGTAGACGCCGTCGCGGTGCCGTAGGATGCTGACACCGATGCCGTAAAATTCCGAATCCTGATCCTGCTTGAGCCGCTCGAACTCGGCACGAGTGAAAAACGAGGAATGCGGATCGAGCGTCCAGAGCATCCCCTGAATCGCGGCTTGGCTGGCCTTCTCGTAATCGATCTCGTCGGCGTAATTCCCGGACACGCGGGCCATCGCCTCATTGTAATCGCGCTCGATCTGCGGATCGATAACAGGCCCGGTCTGTTCGGAAGTCGTGACAGCCCGCGCAGAGAGGCGGCGACTGCTCCACACGCCTCCGACGAGGGTTGAAAGCGCCACCACCAACACGGCGACGATTAAACCGAGCTTCTTTTTCATAACTATTGTAGGACTTACGCAGTTGGCGGAAACGCGACCGTCAGGGAGCGTGTGCGGTCCGTGACACACTCGCTGACGCTCGTGTTTCTGCCGCAACTGCGTCACTCCTATGCTATAGAATCCCCGCCGGAGTGAGAAAGAACGAAGCTTGATCCAATCCGGCTAACCTTGCGCGCGGAGCCGCGCCACTTCCTCACGCAAGCGAGACAGTTCAGCTTCGGCTTGCTGGCGCGCTTCAGCCTCCGCACGCGCGCGCGCTTCGGCTTGCTGGCGCGCGTCAGCCTCTGCACGAACCTGCGCTTCGGCTTGCTGCCGTGCCTCGACCAACTCCTGCCGCGTCGGCAAGAACTGTCCCGTCTGCGGAACGCGCAACCGCAGCGTCTCGCCCGTGTCCACCACGTCGAGACCCAACGCTGCACTTCGCACCACGCCGTCCTCGACGGCTACTTCGACATACCCGCTCGCGCTCAAACGATA
>JBOGOY010001090.1:0-1718 GCA_050748185.1 Pyrinomonadaceae bacterium | reverse complement strand
GGCGCACAACTTCGCGCGGCGGGCGTCTCCTCGATTGTGATCGATACGCAGAGCCGTTTCACCTCCGGCGGCGAAGGCGAGCGGCTGGCGAGCACACTCGGGGGACAATACTGCCGGCTCCCAATACCGAATGCGGATTGCGGATTGCGGATTGCGGATTAGAACAGCAGATGTCTTTCAATCTGCAATCCGCAATCCGCAATCTGCAATCCCGCTTCATGGCGCTCAACGCCGCCGGCGAGTTCCCGCCTGCTGCGCTTATTCGCGTACATCATCTGGTCGGCGCGATGGAGGGCTTCTTCCAATGATTCCGATCCACCCTCTGGGGAGAAGAACGCGAAGCCGACCGATAAGGCGACAGGAAATCGGCCGGCCCGCCCGTCCTTAGCTTCCTTCAAACGTTCCTCAAGCCGCTGGAGGACTGGTCCCTCTGCGTCCTCGGAAGAGTCGAGCATCAACGCGACGAATTCATCGCCCCCGAGCCGCGCCACGATGTCCGATTCGCGGAAAGTTTCTCTCAACACCCGCCCGACCTCGGCGATGGCCTGCGACCCTGCGTGATGTCCTAAGGTATCGTTAATGGCTTTCAGTCCGTCCATGTCGGCGTAGAAGACGAGGAACCTGCCGCCCGTGCGCCGCGCGATCTTCACTTGCTGCTCGGCGAGCGTGTAGAAGCCGCGCCGGTTGTAGAGCCCTGTCAACTCGTCTGTGAGGGAGAGGCTGCGCGTCAACTGGTGTCGTTCGATGGCGTACCTCACCGCCCGCAACAGGACTTGCTCGTTGAATTCGCCTTTGACGAAATAATCCTGAGCGCCCGCCTCGATGGCCTGTGAGGCGAGTTCTTCGTCGCTCAGCCCGGTCAGGACCACCACGGGCACGTCCGGGAATTGGTCCCTGATCAGATGCAAAGCCTCCAGTTCGCGCGCGTCAGGGAGGGAGAGATCTAAAAGCACCGCGTCGGTGCGTTCGCCCGTCAGGTGATCGATGGCCTGTGATACGCGCTCGACCCTGACGACTTCGTACTTGAATTTGGTGGCGTAGGCCGATTTATGCCCGTTGAAAATCGCCTCCATCACCAACGCCTCGATCGCGTTGTCTTCGACCAACAGAACTTTAACCGGTTTTGGATACATGATTCCGCCATCCCGTCACTTCGATATAGATGTTGTCTCAGGCCGTGTGCCGCGGAGCGGTTTCGCCAAGGGAAGCGAGTAAGGATTCGAACCCCCGCTCAAGTCTGTCCACCCGCGGCCCGGCTTCCGAAACGTCGCCCCGCAACCCTTGCCGTTCCAGTTCTTCACATTCCTGCGCGAGTGTATTGGCCCCGAGGCTGCGAAAACTGCCTTTGAGCCCGTGAGCTTCCTGCGCGGTGCGGGTCGGGTCGTCGCCCTGCGTCGCGAGTCGTAAGTTTGAGAGCCGGTGTCGCGTGTCCGGCCGGAACGTGGCCAGCAGGGTGGAGACCATCTGGTCCCCGTATTTGCCGCCGAGTTCGGCGAGCCTCGCCGCCACGTCGTCGCGGTCGCCCGCGGCGCGTCGGGCGGCCGGGCCGACAGCGTCTTCCTTGGGCTGCGCCGACACGCCAGCGTCCTCGGGTATCCACATCTTGACGATTAAAGCCAGATCTTTCTCCCGCACGGGCTTGGCGAGATAGTCGTCCATGCCGACACTCATGCAGCGTTCGCGATCGCCCAGCATGGCGTTCGCCGTCATGGCCACGA
>JBOGOY010001089.1:0-1719 GCA_050748185.1 Pyrinomonadaceae bacterium | reverse complement strand
CCCTTAGCGCGTCGCGTCCTGCACGGCTTCCACGCCCGGCGCAGCGGCGACGTGGTGGTCGTCTATCAGCCGTTCCAACTCGTCGTCACTTACACGGCCGACCACTCCGCGCCTTATTCTTACGACACGCACGTGCCGCTCATCATCATGGGCGCGGACGTCGCGCCGGGCCGCTACGCGCAGGCCGCGACCCCGGCCGACCTCGCGCCGACGCTGGCCACGCTGCTGCGCGTCGAGACGCCTTCGAGCGCGGCGGGCCGGGTGCTGGTCGAGGGGTTGAAGAAGTAAAAGCCGCGGCCCGCTCCTCGCGTGGCCGCCTAATATTCAGTAGGGGACCAAGTTGTCATGAAACGGAATGCAATCCTGATTCTGCTTCTCTCCGTCAGTCTTTCGTCCGCGGGGGCGGCGCAGGGCAGCCGGAAGAAGCCGGCGAAGAAGGGGACCAACGCCGCCGCGAACAAACGGGCCGGCGGCAGGAAAGCGGCGACGAAAAAGCCCGACGCCCCGGCGGCGGACGCGGCGGGCGCGACCGAGCCGGGCGGGGAACAAAGCGCGGAGCCGGCCCCGGCGCGGAAAACCGTCGCCAAGTCGAAGAAGAGAAAGCCGGCTGACGCGGAGGCCGTCCCGCTCGAAGAGGAAGAGGACGAGCCGAAGACCGAAGAGCAGTTGAAGGCTGATCTCGAAGCGGTGTTACAGATGACGCCCGAGCAGCGCGTCCCGCGCCTGCGCTTCTTCCTGCAAGACTACCCACAGACGCCCCTGCGCGTCCGCGCGACCGAGCAACTCGTTTCGTCGCTGGCCGCGCTCGGCGACATGAAGTTACAGGCCGGGAACGAGGCCGGCGTCGAGCATTTCCGCGAGGCGCTGCGGCTCGTGCCCGCCGAGCTGCCCGACAATCTCTACGTCGAGGTCGTCTCGCGGTTTCCGGCCAATCTCTTCCTGCGCGGGCAGACCGAAGCGGCGCTCGAGGTCGCGCGCGAAATCGAGGCGAAAGTCAAAGACAGCGCCCCGCGGTTGCTGCTCGTCGCCGCGTTCTACGTGAGTGTCGAGCAGGGCGAGGAAGCGGTGCGCGTCAGCGAAGCGGCCGCCACGCTCGCGCCCGACTTGGCCGCGGCTCACCTCGCGCGCGGCGCGGCCTATCGGATGGAGTTGAAGCTCGAAGACGCCGCGGCGGCCTACGCCCACGCGCTGGAACTGGACCCCAACTCCGCGGCCGTGCGCCGCAGCCTCGCCGACCTTTACCGCGCGACCGGTAAGGCCGAGGAGGCACTGGCGCTCTACCGCCGGCAACTCGAAGCGGACGCGGCCGACGGGCCGACGCGCGCCGGGTTGATCCTGTCGCTCTTCGACGCCGGCCGTCGTGAAGAGGCCGAGCGGGAACTCGACGCCGCGCTCAAAGAGAACCCGTCGCAACTCAGCCTGCTCGCCGGCGCGGCCTACTGGTACGCGGCCAACAATGAACCAGCGCGTGCGCTGGAGTTGGCCGGGCAGGCCGTGCAACTTGAACCTCGCTACACGTGGGGGCAGATCGCGCTCGCACGCGCTCTCCTCGCCTCGCGCCGGCCGCTCGAAGCCGAGCGCGCCCTGCGCTATGCGCGGCAGCACGGGCGCTTCCCGACGCTCGATTACGAACTGGCCGGTGCGCTCGCCGCCGCGGGCCTCTACGAAGAGGCGGCGGAAGAACTCGCGCGCACGTTCACGCTCGAAGGGGACCAACTG
>JBOGOY010001088.1:0-1722 GCA_050748185.1 Pyrinomonadaceae bacterium | reverse complement strand
GGATCACATCGCCGCGACGCAAGCCTTTTTCCGCCGCCGGACCTTCGGGATCGACGTCCGAGACGACGACGCCCTGCGTGCCCGTCGGCAGGTTCAACTGACCGGCTGTTTCGGAAGTCAGCGGCTCGACGCGCAGGCCGAGGCGGCCCGTCTCACCGCGGAGCGCGCCGTCGCCTCCGCCATTGCCTTCACCGCCACGCTCGTTGGCCGCGATGTTCAACTCGCCGAGCGTGGCCCTGACCTGCTGCTCGCGCCCGTCACGCAGGAGGGTGAGCGTCACTTCGGTGCCGGGCATGATGCCGGCGATGCGGTTGCGGAGTTGGTTGTTGTCGGCGACGGGCTGGTCGTTCAAAGACACGATCACGTCGCCCTGCTTGACGCCGGCGCGCTCGGCCGCGCTGCCGGGCGAGACGCCGCCGACGATGACGCCGCGCACTTCTTTCAAGTCGAGGCTTTGCGCGATGTCGGACGTGACCGGCTGAATCTGCACGCCGAGTTGGCCGCGGCGCACTTTGCCGGTCTTGATCAACTGGTCCATCACGCCCTTCGCCATGTTGGAAGGGATGGCAAAACCGATGCCGATGCTGCCGCCCGAAGGCGAGAGGATCTGCGAGTTGATGCCGATCAGTTCGCCGTTCGTGTTGATGAGCGCCCCGCCCGAGTTGCCGCGGTTGATCGGAGCGTCCGTCTGGAGAAAATCGGCGAAGCTGCCGTCGCCGAGTCCCGTCGCGCGGCCCTTGGCACTGATGATGCCGGCGGTGACGGTCTGGCCCAAGTTGAGCGGGTTGCCGATGGCGAGTGCCACGTCGCCGACGCGCACCGCGTCGGAGTTGCCGAGCGGAAGCATCGGCAGACTCTGCCCCTCGATCTTCAGGACGGCCAGATCGCTTGGCTGGTCAGAGCCGACCACCTTGGCCGTCATAACGCGGCGATCCGTGAACTCGACCGTGATCGTCTCGGCCCCGTCGATGACGTGGTGGTTCGTCAAGATGTAGCCGTCATTCGAGACGATGACGCCCGAGCCGGTGCCCTGTTGGCGCGGCGGCGGCCCCTGCGGCTGCTGCTGCCCGCGCGGCAAACGGTCGCCGAAGAATTCGCGGAAGGACGGATCGTCCATGAACGGGTGCTGCTGCGGGGCGCGCCCGCGCTGCTCCGAGCGGATGGTGACGACCGCCGACGAGACGCGCGCCACCACGTCGGCATAAGAGTTCTGCACGACGACGGCCGAGTTGCCGCTCGTGATGTTGGCGGCCGTCGGCTGCGCGTTGACGGCCGCCGCGGTGTCGGTCGCCGCGCCGGAGTTGACGCGGCTGCATCCGAGCACCGTTAACACGACCGCGAGCGATACAGCGAGACGCCACGCGCGCTCACGGCCGACACCGCGGAGACTGTCCAAGGTAGTATTTCTTGCTGTCATTTTCATCTGTCCCCTTTGTCTTATTAATGCCGCTCAAATTTGTCAATCAGACTGCAAAAATTTGAGCAAATTATCTAATCCGCTAGAGCGCCCCGAACACCGCCTCCCGCCCCCGTGTTACGCGGCTACGAACACCCGTCGGAAGAGCGCAATCATATCGCCGAAAGCCAGATCGGTGGCCTCTGGATCGTAGCGTGGTCCCTCGTCACGCATAAAGGCGTGCTCGGCCGGGTAGTGCTTGAACGAAAAGTTTACGCCCGCGCCCCCGAGAGCCGCTTTGATCTTCGCACGCCCGTCCTCAGGGA
>JBOGOY010001087.1:0-1725 GCA_050748185.1 Pyrinomonadaceae bacterium | reverse complement strand
GCCGTAGCTCGTGCCGCGCGCGAGTGCATCGTGCAGCGCGGCGATCACCTCCTCGTCGGCGTGGCCGAGGATCATTGGTCCCCAAGAGCCGACATAGTCGATGTAGATGCGGCCGTCAACGTCGGTCATCGTCGCGCCCTTCGCTGCTTGGATGAAGCGCGGCGTGCCGCCCACACCCCGGAAGGCCCGAACGGGAGAGTTGACCCCGCCGGGCATTAACTGCTGCGCTTGTTCAAACAGTCTTGCCGACTGATCTTGCCGTTCGACGCTCGTAGATTTCATGATGACTTTCTCACCCTCGTGCTCCCGTCAGAATCACATTCGTTGCGGGCTTAAACTCAATTCGATCCGCCCCGCCTAGAGGGGCGGTTGCGTTGAAGGTTTGATTTCGAGAGTGGCACTGTTGCTCGGCGCGCCGCCGACCGTAACGCTCACCCGCATTTCGCCGCCGGCCAATTCGTCCGGCAATCTGACGGTCAATTGCGCTATGCCTTCGAGATGCGGAACCGCGTCAACGCGCTCCGGTGTCAACTCGAAGAGGCGGTGTTGCGCGTCTGTGATCTGTACCGTCACCGCCAGCCCGTGAGCGAAGGCGGCGGGGGCGATGTTGGCGAGGAAGAGCAGGGCGCGTGTGTGCTGGTCAGGGCTGAAGTTGTGTGACGTGAAGACCGGTAGCGGCGCACGCACCAGCGTCACCGAGTCGAGCGCGAGCGCCCGGCCTGCTGTCTCGCCTTCAGTCAGCAGCAGTGGAATTCCCGGCGGGGGCGCGCTCGGCCGGGGCCGCCACGCGGGGTTGAGCGCGGAAAAAGAGATGCCGGGGACGCGCTCCGGATTGCTGCCGTCCCTGTTCATGACGTAGAGCGCGTAACTCCCGCCGCCGACGCTGTCGCGGTTGCTCGCGAAAGCGATCTTTTCACCATCAGGGGACCAAGAGGGGTGTGAGTCGCTGGCGAAAACGTTCGTCAGGCGCGTCTGGTTGGCGCCGTCCGCGTTAACGGTGAAAATCTCGGGCGGCCCAAACTGGAAATCGCTCTGATAGGCGATCGCCCTCCCGTCGGGGGACCATGACGGGGCCGAGTCGCTGCCGGCTCCGGCGCTCACCTGTGTGGGGAGGCCGCCGTCGGCGCGCATCGTGTGAATGTGGACGTGGAAAAAGTCCGCGCCGCTCGCGTAGGCGATGCGGCTCCCGTCCGGGGACCACGCCAAGTCGCGGTAAATCCCGTTGGTCTGAGTCAGCCGTCGGGTGCCGGAGCCATCGGGATTGATCAGGAAGACGTCGTAGTTTTGCGCGGCGTTGCCGATGTAGGCGATCCGCGACCCGTCGGGCGACCACGTCGGCGTCTGCGTGATGGCGAAGCCAACGTTATGCGTCAGCGCGCGGAGCGAACTCGCGTCGGCCGCGACAACGTAGAGGTTGCGGCCGCGATCGGCCGAGACGACTAACTGCGAGCCGTCTGGGGACCAAGAGAAGGCCGAGATGCCCGAGAGACGCCCCCGCGTGATGTTCTCCAAGCCCGAGCCGTCTAAGCCAATGAGGTAAATGTCGATCACGCCGGCGGCCGCGCCGAGGAACGCGATTTTGCCACCTGATGGCAGCGCCGCGGCGCTGTCCGCGGGAAGTGTGTGACAGACGCCGGCCGGTGCGCCGCCAACGGCGGCGGCGGCCAGCAGGATTAAGCCGAGCAAAACCGAAAGACATCTGCGAGGGGTTGAAGACATGTGAGA
>JBOGOY010001086.1:0-1730 GCA_050748185.1 Pyrinomonadaceae bacterium | reverse complement strand
AGCCGGGAAGTCCGCGGAAGGCGTGCCGGAAGCGCTTCGCGGCGAGCCTCGGCCGGCTGTCCCGTGCCCGCGGCGGCGCGGTACTCCGCGAGTTGGTCGTACATCCACGGCTCGGGCGTATTGCCCATGTGGTAGGCGTAGGCGCGCGTGGTCGAGAGCCGCCAGTAGCCCAGTTTGTCCGGCGGCAGATCGTGAATCTGCGGCGAGCCGCCGCCCATCGCCTTCAGGCACGGGTCTTTCGGGTAGGCTGCCATCACCTCGCGCCGGATTGTGAAGACGAAATGGCCGCAGCCGACACATGCGGTCGCGCCGCCGCGCTTCAGGATCATTTGCGAGCGGCGATGTTCCGGGCGGTACAAATCCGGTCGCCCGATGCTGTGCGCGAAACGATCCAGATCGGCGTCGGGGACGACTTTCTCGAACGCGAGTTCACGGCTCGCGAAGCCGCCGAGCGTCGTCGCCGTGTTGTAGTACCAAGTGAAGATCGGGTTCGGCGACGGCGAGGCGAAGCCGCACTCCGGGAACTGTCTGAAAATATCCTCGACGGCTTCGAGCCAGCCCGGAGTGAACAACACGTCGCAGTCCGTAATCGTGATTAACTCTTCGTAAGCGCCCCGCGCCGTCGGCACCACGCCGTCCACGCGCCCGCGGTTAGTCTGGTTCAGCACCAACTGATCGATCCACCCCGCGGCGTACTGCCGCCGCAACTCTTCGACGACCACCTCGATCGAGCCGTTGCAGACGATTGTCACGTTGGCCCGGCCCGCCACCGTGAGTCGCAGCGATTCGAGGCACAGTTTCAGGATTTCCAGCGCGTGCTCGTAATAGCCTTCCAGCTTCGGGATGTAGACTGGCAGCACGACGCGGTGGCGCAGGTAGCCGTCCAACTGGACCCCTTTGACTTCGTTCAAGCCGATCCGCATCGAAGACCTCTCTGCAAGTGACGGGTGACAAGCAACAGGTGACAGGAGAAGAGAGTGAGCATTGATAAATGACAGAAAGCAGTCAGTCAAGTCTTGCTTGTCACCTGTTACTTGTCACCCGTCACGATTGAGTGAGTCAGCTAACTTGTTCGACTAACGCCGGCGCGTCCTGTTCGGCGCATTCCGCCCGCGCCGTCCACTGGTGATCGATCAACGCCGCGCCGTGCTTGCGCTTCACCGGCTCTTGCCCCGTGCCGTAGAAGTTGGCGGTGACGACGCGCAACTCGGCGGCGCCGATCACGCGATCCGCGAGGCCCGCGCGGTAAGCCAGCCAGAGATCGACGCCGTAGGTTTCTTCTGCCAGCGTCAGGCGGGGAACGTGGCAGACCAACGCGCCCTCGTGATCTAGTTCGCCCCGCGCGCTCGAACTGAAGCGCGTGGAGAACATCGTGACCGGGTGTCCCAGCACGTCCGTGAAGCGCATGTCGAGCGCGAGGTCTTCGTAGCGCAGGCGCTGCACCCGGCTGCGGTATTTGACGACGATGGTGAGGGCGTCGCCCGAGCCGACGTGCTCTACCTCATGCCCCTGCGAATCGTAAAACCTGATTGATTCGAGGCGGACGACGCCGTCGCCCGTGCGATCTTGTCGCGCCGACAGCTCCTCGGCCTGCGTTTGGCGGCGGGTGGTGTAAAAGCCGATGGCGTCCTGCGTCGGGCCGCAGAATACGACCGCGCCGTCCTGCAACACGAGCGAGCGCGTCGCCAGACGCGAGATCGCCGTCATGTCGTGGCTGACGAAGAGGACGG
>JBOGOY010001085.1:0-1730 GCA_050748185.1 Pyrinomonadaceae bacterium | reverse complement strand
ACTGTTCGGCGTCCTTTTCGATCAGTTCGCCGTTGACGATCCAAGTCTTCTCGATGAGCACGTCACCGTCTTTGCTGAGCTGCGAGGGAACCAGAAAGACGTTGTAGGGCGAGCCCCACTTGCGCGTGTCGCCAGTGCGCTGGCGATAGCCGTAATGCGCCGTCTTCTCGCGCGCGTCGCGGTCTTCGGATTCGAGGACAACCGTGTAGGACGCGGGCGACCGGCTGAAGTATGCCTCGCGGTCTTCGGCGGTGCCGTAATTGCTGACCGCCACCACGTCGAAGCCTTGCGCCTTATACTTGTCATAGAGGCGCGCCACGACGGGAGCCTCGAACTTCCAGTTGCCGCACCACGGGGCGAAATAAACCACGAGGACCAGTTTCTTACCGGCGGCGAACCGCCGCAGGTTGACGGGCGCGCCCGTCTTCATGTCCTTGAAGGTCCAGTCCTTGTATTCAAGCTGCTTCTCCAGAATCGGCGCGTACTCGTGCCCGTCCTGCGCGAAGACGGCGGCAGAAGAGGTGAGCAATAATAAAAAGACCGTGGCGGTGACGGCGGACAGTTTCTTCATCTCGAAAACTCCTCAAGTCCGACGGGGCACGGCTCCATTGTAACCCGCCCGCGCGGCTCCGCGAAAACGCGCAGACTGAAATGATGAAGGCGAAACGTTAAAGGTTGAATGAAAGACATGCATCTAAACATTCATCATTCCGCATTCATCATTCATCATTTCTGCGGGCGGCCTGCGCCTCCGCGAGCAGAGGCCGGACGGCGGCCTCGAAGGCGGCGCGTGATTTCTCGCCGAGCATCTTCTGGCGGACGCGGCCCTCGCGGTCGATGATGTAGGTCTGGGGCAGGGCCGCATCGGTACCAAAGGCGCTGTTGGCTTCTTCGCCGCCGACGAGCACCTGATACTCCTGCGGGAGGTCTTGCTGAAACTCGCGCACGGCATCGGCGTCGTCGTAGTTCGACACGCCGACGACCTCAAAGCCCGAGGGGCCGAGGTCGCGCTGCAAGGCGTTCAAGGCCGGAATTTCCGAGCGACAGGGCAGACACCACGTCGCCCAGAAGTTTAAGAGCACGACTTTGCCGCGTAGTTGGCTCAAGCGATAAGGCTGGCCGTCGAGCGTCTTCAACTCGTAATCGGCGACGAGCGGAAAGGTATTTTTGTTGACGCTCCCGCCGGCCGGCGTCGCCGGTGACTGCTGCTCGGGGAAATATTTTTGCAGCCAGTTCTCGGGGTTCGGGATGAGCGCGGCGAAGCGTCCGCTCGCGAGGAAGGTCAGAGAGTTGGTTGCGACGAGGATGCCGATCACGATCAGAATCACGCCCGAGACGACTTCGACCTTGTGCAGGTGTCGGCGGAAGCGGCCGTAGAAGCCGAGGAACTTGTTGATGCCGAGGCCGGTGATGAGGAAAGGAATCGAGAGCCCGGCGGCGTAGAAGGCCGAGAGCAGCAGGCCGTTCTGCCAGCCGCCGCTCGTCGCCGCGAGCCCGATGATGCCGCCGAGGATGGGACCGATGCAAGGGGTCCAGCCGGCGGCGAACGCCAACCCCAGCGCGAACGATCCCAGCAGGCCGCGCGGCTTCACTTCGGAGAACTTGCGCGTGTCGCGGTAAAGCGCGCCGATCTTCAAGACGCCCATCATCTGCAAACCGAAGACGATGATCACGACGCCGCCGATGATCCGCACCCACGGGTTCGACGTGATCGACGAACCGATCAACCC
>JBOGOY010001084.1:0-1735 GCA_050748185.1 Pyrinomonadaceae bacterium | reverse complement strand
GAGTAATTCGACCGCCATGCCGGAGACGCGGACCAGCGTCTCAAGTGCTTCGAGATTGATCGACTCGGCGTCGAGGCCGGCGCTGTCGGCGTAGAGAACGGCGACGGCCTTGTCGCGCGCGACGAGGGGGACGGCGACCATCCGAACCGGCGGCTCTCCGCCGAACCGGCCGAACAGCGCACGGTCACCGGCGTGTGCGCCGGCACCGCCGCTCCACACTGAGCGCGAGCGTGCGGCCTCGCCGAGCAGCGTGTCTTCGGAGAGCGGTAGCGAGATTTCGCGGATAGTGTCGTCGCCGACGGTGCCTTCGAGGCCGCGGGCTCGCCAGCCCGTGACGCGCTCGTTCTTGATGACGAAAAAGGCGATGCGCGGCGCGAACGAAGAGGCGCGGTTGACGAGCGTGTGGAGGACGTCCGATTGCGACCGCTGCTCGTTGATGTCTTCCACCGCGGCCTTAATGAGCGCCATGTCGGCGGTCGTGTCGGCGGCGGACGCGCCCGGTGGGGGCGGGAGTTGCCCGGTCAGCCGCGCGAATCCCTCGTGCACCTGATCGCGCAGCCGGGCCAACTCTTCGTGCAGGGCGCCGAGCCGCCGTTCGAGGTTGGGCTCCGCACCGCCAGAGCGCAAACCTTGTCCCAAGTCTTCGCTTCCTGTCACCGCTCTTCCTCCTCCGTCTCGCGCTGGTTGAAGTGTTGTCGTCGTGTGGGCCGGCCGCTGCTGCTGCTGCTGCCGCCGAGGCGGCGGCCGGGTCGCTGAACTGCTTACTGCTACGGCTGGCGCGTCTCGTCCGCGTGCGGTTTGTTTGAGCAAAGGCGCCCTCGCCGCTAAGCCGGCGGTCGTCCGGGCGGGCGACGCTTGACGCGCTTCTTCAAGGGATTATGGAGAACGGGCGCGCGCAGTGTCAAGCAACTCGTCCGTGGAAGTTTTCAATTTACGATTCAAGCTTTTGGCTTTATGATTTACCAGTTTGCTGACTTGCCTTTTCTGACGAACCGCATACCCTGAAGAGAACTGATAAGAATCGACATGCCTTCGGCCCATATCCTGATTGCCGATGATTACGACGATAACCGCGAGCTGCTGCGCCTGATGTTAGAGGCCGCCGGCTACGTGGTCGGCGAAACGCGCGACGGCCGCGAGTGCCTCGACGCGGCGTTTGCCGCGCCGCCCGATCTCGCCTTAATCGATCTCTCGATGCCGGGGCTCGACGGCTGGGGCGTGCTGCGCGCTCTGCGCGCCGACGAGCGCACCCGACGCACCCCCTGCATCGCCGTCACCGCTTTCGCCGCCGAGCCGGACCGCCAGCGTGCCCTCGCCGCCGGCTTCGACGCCTACCTCGCCAAGCCCTACCGCTCGAAAGATCTTCTCGAACTGGTCCAGCGCCTCATCGCCGACAGGGCCGAACAACCGGGCCGGTAATCAATCATCAATGGTCAGTGGTCAGTTTGCGGCCGTCTCTTTTGGCCGCCGGCCGCCTGCGATCTACTATTCCCACATGAGTGAATCAGGTCGGGGCGAAGTGAAGGGGCGTGACGAGGAGTTGACGCCGGGGCGCATCCTCGTAGCCTTCGAGAAACTGTTCGGCGGCGGGCGCGGCGTCTCGAAGTTTCCGCGCTCCGGACTCCGTTACGTCAACCTGCCGGGCGGCGCGAGCCTCGTCGAACAGAACCCGCACCGGCAGAGCGAGTGGGCCGAACTGGCCCGCCGGGGTCGCCGTGTCGCGTGGGTCGTGCGC
>JBOGOY010001083.1:0-1736 GCA_050748185.1 Pyrinomonadaceae bacterium | reverse complement strand
CAGTAGCTGTGTGAGACGCGAAGTTCCGGCGCGAGGCGACAGCGTGCAATCTGTCTCGATTTGTCTCCTCTGTTCGGTCAAACTTTACTCGCCACCATCAAAGCCTTTTGGTAGTGGTTCAATCAGGGGAGACAAGCGCGAGATTGTAATGATGCAGAAACAAGCGCAAACAAATCTCGTGCATTTCCTCTGACTTGGAAAAAGATAACCTCTGGCGCACGAACCGTCCGAGCCGTTGCCGCAGCGTGTTGTTCCACCGCTCGACATGCGCCGTCACGCCGGAGTCTTTGCCAGCGGCGGTGTGCTGCTCGGCGGGAATCACCACTTGGTACGCTTCCCAGAAGTCGCTATAGCACTGGCCCTGCTGATAAGCAGCGGGGATGCGCTCCCACAGTTGTTGACAAGTCGCTTGGCTGCGATCACCGATGACGTAGGCGACGACCTGCCGAGTCGCGCGACACAGCGCAATCCAAATCCAGCGCTTTCTGGCTTTTTTCAGGACAAATGACCATAACTCGTCTAACTCTAGCGCCGCCGTTTCAGCGCCCTTTGGAGCGAGCAGTGTCGTGGCCAACTCCGGCAGCAGCACCGCTTTTTTTTAACCACGTCGCAACGGTATTTCTGGCGACACCGAAGGAGCGTGTGAGCCCGCGCAAACTGCTCCGCTCGTGGTAGGCGGCTAAAATAGTCTCGCGCTCTTCGGCGGTGTAGCCATTGGGTTGCGGGTTGTCACGGCTGCGGCGTCCGCACTCTGAGCATAAGTAGCGTTGTTTGCCGTTCGTCGTCAGTCCGTTGCGCGCGACGTTCGTGCTGCCGCAATGCCGACATTTAACTTTGATTGTGACCATCAGGATGAGTGTACTATCTCTCCCCTGATTGAACCACTACCCGCTGATGAACGCATTATCACTGATTTACGTGCAGTTTTGTCGGGCGAGTTGCTACGTGATGCTGCTCACCATTGGTTGCTGGACTTGATGTTCGTTAGTCGGGTGCCGAATTGCTGGATTCGATTCGTTCGATCTCGACGAGCGCGTCGTAGAAGGTCGCGCCGCCGCCCATGTCGGTCAGCCCCTGCGAGGTGAGCTGGTTGACGTTGGCGCGGCCGGGCGAGAGCTTGTTCCACCAGACCGAAGGGCTGACGACGACGCCCTCGCGCGCGCGCGTCGTGACGACGGCGCGGAGCTCGCACGAGCCGCGCCCGTTGAAGGCCCGTACGCGGTCGCCTTCGCGGATGCCGCGCGCGGCGGCGTCCCGCGGATTGATCTCGACGAAGGGCGCGCGCTCCTGCCGCAACTGCTTCGGCAGGTTGGCGAAGCTCGAATTGAGGAAGGCGTGGGCCGCGGGCGTGATGAGCGCGAGCGGGTACTGCTCGGCCAGACGCGGCGCGCTTGCCCTCGACTCGTAGGGCGGGATGAACTCCGGCACGCCGGGCAGCCCCCGCGCGACGAGGCTTTCCGAGTACAACTCGCACTTGCCCGAAGCGGTTTTGAAGCCGCCTTCCGCGAACGGCGCGAAGTCCTCCGGCACGTTGAGCCTTACCCAACCGCGCTCGCGCAAAAGTTGCAGCGTGACGCCTTCGAGCGCGGGGTGGCGCACGTCCAGAGCCTGCCGCGCGATCTCTTCGTCCGAGTCTGTGAAACAATCCTCAGCGAAGCCGAGGCGCGCGGCGAGCAGGCGGAAGACCTCCGTGTTCGGCTTCGACTCGTGGAGCGGCCGGATGGCCGGCTCGTTGA
>JBOGOY010001082.1:0-1736 GCA_050748185.1 Pyrinomonadaceae bacterium | reverse complement strand
CGCGACCAACGCCTTCGGGATGGGCATCGACAAGCCCGACATCCGCGCGGTCATCCACTATCAGATGCCCGGCACGCTCGAAGCTTATTATCAGGAGTCGGGCCGCGCGGGCCGCGACGGCCGATTGGCCCGCTGCGTCCTGCTCTACGACCTGAAGGATCGCCGCACGCAGCAATTCTTCATGGGCGGGCGCTACCCGAAGTTCGACGACGTGCTCGCTGTCTTCGGCGCGCTCGAACAACTCAAGGCGGCCGTGTCGCCCGCCACCCTCGCCGAGGTGCAGGAGTCGGCGGCCGGCGTCGCCGCGACGAAAGTGCGCGTCACCCTCTCGCTGATGAAGGAGTGGGAAGTGGTCAGGGAACTGCGCGGCGCGCGCTACCGGCTGCTGAAGCCCGAGTTGAGCGGCGCGCAATTGGAGGAGATGGCGCGCGAATACGAAGAGAAGGCCGGCAAGGATCGCGAGAAACTGGAGCGCCTGATGCTCTACGCGCAGAGCGCTTTCTGCCGCTGGCGTCTGCTGCTCGAATACTTCGGAGAGGAACTTGAACAGGACCGCTGCGGCAACTGCGACAACTGCCTCAATCCTCTCGAAGAGCGAATCAAACAGCCGGCCGCCACCGCCGGTCACCAACACGCCGTTAAATGATCCGATGAGATTGAGACATGTGATCTTTTCCACAGAGACACAGAGAGAGAGACACAGAGCAGCCCAGACCAATGAAGCGGACCAGCAGCCTCCTTCCTTCGCGCGCTTCTCGGCCCTTCATGGCTAATCATCAGCGTCCCAAAATCACTGACTTCGGTGTAAGAGGGCGATCGACCGTAAATGATAGACGGCGAGCGGAAACGTAGCGGTCTGACCTTCTTCCGCCGTCCATCGTCCATCGTCTATCGTCTCTTTGCCTTTTGCCTTCCCGCCGCTCTATCATCCACGCAAACGCATGAGTCGTTCACTCCTTCTCTCACTCTTCGACGAAAGTGAGCGCCGCCCGCTGACGGTCTCGGAATTGACCTCGCAGGTGCGCGGCGCGCTCGAGAACCGCTTCGCCGCCGTGTGGGTCGAGGGTGAGATCTCCAACTTCAAGGTCCACGCCTCGGGCCATTGGTATTTCACGATCAAAGACGAGTCGGCGCAACTGCGCGCCACCTGCTTTCGCGGCGTCAACGGCCGCATCCGCTTCCGCCCGCAGAGCGGCTTGCAGGTGCGCGCGCGGGGCCGCCTGACGGTCTACGAGCCGCGCGGCGATTACGAACTGGTCGTCGAGGGGTTGGACCCCGTCGGCGCGGGGGCACTGCGCGTCGCCTTCGAGCAGTTGAAAGAGCGGCTCGCGGCCGAAGGGTTGTTCGACGAAGCTTTGAAGCGGCCGTTGCCGCTTCTGCCGCGACGGGTCGGCGTGGTCACGTCGCCCTCGGGCGCAGCCGTCAGAGACATCCTGCAAACAATCACGCGCCGCACGCGCACCGTCAGCGTCGTCCTCGCCCCGACGCGCGTGCAGGGCGAAGGCGCGGGGCGCGAGATCGCGCGCGCCTTGGCACTCTTGAACGAGCATCACCGCCGCGCGTTTGCCGCCGGCCGAGACCAAGAGTTGATTGACGCGATCATCGTCGGACGCGGCGGCGGCTCGGCCGAAGACCTGTGGTCCTTCAACGAAGAGGTGGTCGCGCGCGCGATCCGCGCTTCGGCCGTTCCCGTCATTTCGGCGGTCGGCCACGAGACAGACTTCACCATCTCTGAC
>JBOGOY010001081.1:0-1737 GCA_050748185.1 Pyrinomonadaceae bacterium | reverse complement strand
GCCATCCCGTCAGTCTTTGAACAAATCAATTTGAAGTTTTGCCCGCCGCAAGCTTTTCGCCGCGCTGCCGGGCGAGCGCCTCCCGGTAAAATTCGAGGGCGCGCTCGGCCACATTCGACGGGACACTGACACGATAAGGGTGCTTGGCAACGAAGAGGGGCACACGCCGCACCTGCGCGCCGATCGCGGCGAACGCGGCCGCGGCCGCGTCATCACTCAGTTCTTCGGCGGCGCAAGCTTCGGCCGCACGACGCAGCGCGCCACGCAGACGGTCTAACGGCAGTTCGCGCCCGGCCAACGTCTTACCACGGGTCTGAAACTCGCCGAGCGCATAGAGGGCCAATTGTTCGGCCGCCATCTTCGCCACGTCATTCTTTGGTTCGAAAAGAGTCGGCTGGTCCATTCGGAATCTGAAGTTTGGAGTCTAAAGTCTGGAGTCTCAAATTCAGAGTCTGAAAATCTGCTTTCGACTCAAGGCTCTCGACCACGGGCTGTAGACTTGATCTATGGCGTGTGGGCGCGACGCGGGCGCGTCATCGAGCCCCCGCTCACGTCCCGCATATTCGCGGCGGGCGCGGCGGAACCTTCCACCGGCCGGCCGGCCTCTTTCTTTTGCAACAACTCGGCCTGTTCGTAAATGTCGAGCCGGGCAAAGACGTAAAACGTTTCGACGTTACGCACGATGCCGAGGAAGCGGAAAGTGTCGTTGACGATTTCACCCGCCGCGAAGGCGCGGCTGCGGGGCAGCGGATCGAACAGCGTGCCAAACTCGTCGGCGGCGACGGCATATAACTCCGGCACGTAGTCGGTGCGGGTCTCGCGCGCGAGTTTGACGGTCATGCGCGTGAGCGCGCGGATGCGGTTCGAGTTGCGGCGGTAATAAGCGGGCCGGATCTCGCGCCGGCTGGCGCGGTCGTCAACCACCTCCTGCTCCGCACGCAGATAGCCGAGGTAGGCACGCACGACCGGCCCGAATTCCGCGTCCACCGGGGCCACACGGCTCGCGTCCTGTGCCAGCGTTCCAGTGTTTGCCCCACACGCCAGATACAGAAACAGCAGCGCCAGACAGCGCATCGACATCACTCGGCTCCCCTTTGGTTCACACATTTTCGCACACTCTCGGCGGCGCATCACACTTGTCGGGGGTTGAACTGGACGGCTCAAAGTTTAGCACAGACGGCGGTCGTCATCTGAACCATGCCAGACATCGAGTTTCAGTTTGCCAGCCTCCGACTGTCACGAAGCCTCTGTTTGCGCGCCCGCGGCCACGGTGCTAAATTCAAGGCCAGCCGATCGCCGCCCGCATGTCGTCCATTTTTATGTCGTCTAACGTCAACGAGACTATTGTTGACTTGCCGCCCGCGGGCAAGCGTGTCGCGCTCGGAGTCTCGGGCGGGATTGCGGCCTACAAGGCTACGGAGGTGCTGCGCGGTTTGCAGCGCGTCGGCTGCCAAGTGCGCGTCTGCATGACCGAGCACGCGACGAAACTGATCGCGCCGCTCACCTTCCGCGCTCTTTCCGGCGAGCACGTCGTCGTTGACGACTACGCTCCTGACAACCCCGATCCGATCGCGCACATCACCTTTTCACAGACCGTTGACCTTTTCATCGTCGCCCCCGCGACCGCCAATGTCATCGCCAAGTTCGCGTGTGGCGTCGCCGACGACTTTCTCACGACTACTTATCTAGCCTGCACCGCGTCCGTCCTCGTCGCTCCCGCGATGAACACGGTGATGC
>JBOGOY010001080.1:0-1747 GCA_050748185.1 Pyrinomonadaceae bacterium | reverse complement strand
ACACGAAGCAGCTTAAGAATCGCTTGGGCACGGTTTTCATCTACTCGCTCGAAGAAAAGAAGACCCGACAGGTGACGGACAACATGAGCGACGCGCGCTTCGCGCAGTTCGACAAAGACGGCAAGCATCTTTACTTCACCGCGAGCACCAACTCAGGCCCGACTTCCGGTTGGCTCGACATGTCGAGCTTCGGAAGACAAGTCACGCGCTCCGTCTATCTTGTCGTTCTCCGCAAAGATTTACCTTCGCCTATCGCGCCGGAAAGCGATGAAGAGAAAATCCTCGAAGAGCAGCAGACGAACAACCCCGAAGAGAAAGGCGAGCCGCGTCCGGGGCCTTCGCCCGTTCCGACTCCCGCTCCGCTCACGGATTCAGCGGTTGATGCGCTCGCGGTTTCACCCGACGAGACATCTTCAGCAGGGATGCCACAGGCACAGGAATCCGTTCAAACTCAACCCGGCGCCGGTCGCGCGGCGAATAAAAAGCCCGACCCGGTTCGCATCGACTTTGAAGGGATTGACCAACGCATCCTTGCCCTTCCCGTTCCACCTCGCAACTACGTCGGAATGCGTGCAGCCAAACAGGGGACGCTCTTTCTCTTAGAGAGCGCTACGACGGACACGCCCGGATTCATTTTGCACCGGTTCGACCTCGCCAAGCGCAAAGTCGAAAAGATTCTGGAAGGCGTCGTCTCCTTCGACCTCTCGGCCAACGGCGAGAAAATCCTTTTTCAGCAAGGGGGCGGCGGCGGAGGGGCGGCGGCGGGGCAGCAGGGCGGGCGCTGGTTCATCGTCTCGACCACACAGCCGCTCAAGCCGGGAGAAGGTTTGATCGGCACGAGCGTCATGGAAGTTCGCGTTGACCCGCGCGCGGAGTGGCGGCAAATCTATCATGAGGCGTGGCGCATTCAGCGCGACTTCTTCTACGACCCGAACTACCACGGGCTTGACATCGCGGCGACGGAAAAGAGATACGAGCCATACCTGAATCAACTCGCGCATCGCGGCGACCTCAACTATCTGTTACAAGAGTCGCTCGGCAACATGTCCGTCGGGCACCACAACGCGGGCGGGGGCGATCTGCCCGAACCGACGCGGGTTCTCGGCGGACTGCTCGGCGCGGACTATCGCATCGAAAATAATCGCTACCGCTTCGCCCACATCTACAACGGGGAGAACTGGAACCCGACGCTCCGCGCCCCGCTCACGCAACCCGGCGTGAACATCCGCGCAGGCGAATACCTGCTCGCCGTTAACGGGCGCGAACTGAAAGCCACTGATAACATCTACAGCTTCTTCGAGGGCACGGCCAACAAGTCGGTCATCCTCAAGGTCGGGCCTCACCCGGACGGTCAAGGCGCGCGTGAAGTGACGGCGGTTCCGGTCGCGAGCGAGAGTGGACTGCGTAACTTGGCGTGGATCGAGGGCAACCGCCGCAAAGTTTCGGAGATGACCGGCGGGCGCGTCGCCTACGTCTATCTGCCGAACACCGCCGGCGCTGGCTATACGAACTTCAACCGCTACTACTTCGCGCAGATCGACAAAGAAGCGGCGGTCATTGACGAGCGTTTCAATGGCGGCGGCACTGCCGCCGATTACATCACCGACTACATGCGACGCCCGCTGATGAACTATTGGGCGACGAGGGAAGGCGACGACTTCACCACGCCGGTCGGCTCAATCTATGGCCCGAAGGTGATGCTCATTGACGAGTACGCCGGTTCGGGCGGCGACGCGCTGCCTTGGTA
>JBOGOY010001079.1:0-1747 GCA_050748185.1 Pyrinomonadaceae bacterium | reverse complement strand
ACCCGTGACGACGAGAATCGACTCGATGCCCGAGGCGACGGCCTCCTCGACCACGTACTGGATAAGCGGCTTGTCCACCAGCGGCAGCATCTCTTTCGGCGACACTTTGGTGGCGGGCAGGAATCTGGTCCCCAGCCCGGCGGCGGGGAAGACGGCTTTGCGGATTTTTTGGGACATAAAAGCAGTAGTTAGTAACCAGTAGTCAGTAGCCAGTAGCAACGTAGCTGTCGGCAACCAGCTTTCAGCGGACGCGAGCGGTTATGCTCTGGCTGCCTACTGGCTACTGGCTACTAACTACTTGCTTGACCTTTCGCGCGGCGCACGTTAGCTTGGCGTTTTTTAAGCGAACGCCGCCCGATTTCGTAATGTGTGCATGACTACGTGAAGAGACTTGATACCATACGTCAGAGGATGACAGCAAATGCTCGATTTGAACCACGTCCGCGAGAACCTCGACCGCGTGCGCGCCGCGCTCGAAGCGCGTAATTTCCCCGTCGCGGCGCTCGACGACTTCGCCCGGATGGACGCCGAACGGCGGCGCGTGATTGCCGAATCGGACCAATTGAACGCACAGCGCAACGCGGCGAGCCGCGAGATCGGCGCGCTGATGAAAGAGGGCCGCAAGGACGAGGCCGAATCGCAGCGGCAGGCCGTCACGCAACTGAAAGAACAGATCTCGGAACTCGACCGGCGGCGCGACGAGTCTGAAGAGGCGATGCGGACGTTGCTTTCGGGACTTCCTAACCTCCCGCACGAGAGCGTTCCCGTCGGCCGCGAAGAAGCCGAGAACGTCGAGATGCGCCGCTGGGGCCAGCCGCGTGAGTTCGAGTTTGCGCTGAAGGATCACGTCGATCTCGGCACTAGCTTAGGCATCCTCGACCTTGAGCGTGCGAGCAAGATCGCCTCCGCGCGCTTCGCGATCCTGCGCGGCGCGGGGGCGCGTCTGGAACGCGCGCTCGTCAATTTCATGCTCGACGTGCAGACCGGCGAGCACGGCTACACCGAGACGCTGCCGCCGTTCATCGTCAACCGCGTTTCTCTCTTCGGCACCGGCCAACTCCCCAAGTTCGAGGAAGACCTTTTCAAGCTGACGGACGAGCGCAATCTCTACCTCATCCCGACGGCCGAGGTGCCGGTGACGAACTACCACCGCGAAGAGATTCTCGACGCGCAGCAGTTGCCGATGCGTTTCGCGGCCTACACCCCCTGCTTCCGCTCCGAGGCCGGCAGCTACGGCCGCGACACGCGCGGCCTCTACCGCCAGCACCAATTCGAGAAGGTCGAACTCGTCAAGCTCTCGCTGCCCGAACACTCCAACGCAGAGCTTGAGACGATGACGCGCGACGCCGAATCCGTCCTGCAAAAGCTCGGCCTGCCCTACCGCGTCGTCGAGCACGTGACGGGCGATTTGGGTTTCAGCGCCGCGAAGTCTTACGACATCGAAGTGTGGCTGCCGTCTTATGATGCCTACAAAGAGATTTCGTCCTGCTCGAACTGCTGGGACTTTCAAGCCCGCCGCGCGCAAATTCGGTTTCGCCGCGCGGGCGGCACAAAGCCCGAGTACGTTCACACCTTGAACGGCTCCGGCGTCGCCATCGGCCGCACGTGGATCGCCGTCATGGAAAATTACCAGCAGGCGGACGGCTCGGTCTTGGTCCCCGAAGTGTTGCGGCCGTACATGGGCGGGATGGAGCGAATTGAGGCGCGAGAGTAATCGATTCAGGCAGCAACCGGCACAGGTAAAAGA
>JBOGOY010001078.1:1469-1747 GCA_050748185.1 Pyrinomonadaceae bacterium | reverse complement strand
CGGCAGCACTCCGCGCCCCGCGTCCGGCCCGCAATCATCGCCCTGACAGGTTTTCTCCCCTTCGCCAAATTCCTGCGCCATCGCCTGCGAGACGAGACGCGCGCGCTCTTTGTCGGCGGCGGCGTAGAGGACGACGAACAGCGCGAAGAGCAGCGTGACGAGATCGGCGTAAGAGACCAGCCAGCGCTCGCGGCTTTCGCCTTCGTGCTCGTCGCTGTGATCGGCGCGGCGGCGCGCGCGCGTGAACCTGTGGGCGCTCATCGCACCGATGCCTCGCG
>JBOGOY010001078.1:0-1459 GCA_050748185.1 Pyrinomonadaceae bacterium | reverse complement strand
GGTTGGGGGCGGAACTAAAGCCCGCGGCGGGTTGAAAGTGGCGGGCGATCTGGGAAGGAGTTTCCTGCGCGGCGAGCGCGCCGAGGGCGCGGGCGAGCATTCCGCGCTGGCGCATCCGCGTCTGGTGGCGGGCGCGCATTCGGGCCGCGACGGGGAAGAGAACCAGATTCGCCAACCCGACGCCGTAGATCGTAGCGACGAAGGCCGTGGCGATGCCCGAGCCGAGCGCTTGGGGATCGGCGAGCGAGCGCAGCACTTGAATCAGACCGAGCACCGCGCCGAGGATGCCGAAGGTCGGAGCAAAGCCGCCGCAGGCTTCGATGGTCGCGGCGTCGCGCTGTCCCGCCTCGTGCTCGTCTTCGAGAATGCGCTCGAGTTGCGCGGCAACCTCGTCGGGCGGGGCCATCTCGGCCGCGAGCGTGAGCGCGCGTTTCACTAACAAATCACTGCTGGCTTCGGCCTGACGCTCAAGCACCTGCACGCCCTCGCGTCTGGTCGCGCGGGCGATCCAAGACAGCCGCGCGATCAACAATTCGTGCTCGGCCGCGCCGTCGTCGTGCCGCAGTAATGACGCCGCGGCGCGCATCGCCACAAACGATCCGAGCAGGCCGCGCCGCACGACGACCGCGCCAATCGTCCCGCCAGCGACGACCAGCAGCGCGGCCGGCTGCCACAGGAAAGCCAGCTTGATGCCTTCGAGATAGGCCGCGCCGCCGATGGCCGCGAGCCCGAGAATGATGCCGGTGGGGATGGCGAGGTCGAGGCGTTTCATGATCAGTCGAGCGGGTGGGTGGTGGCGGGGCCATCTGGTCCCTCAAGTAAGAAATCAGGAACAGGCGCGTGTGCGGCGTCGGCTGCGGGGAGCGCGGCGGAATGGCGCGGGAGGAGGCGCGCGGCGATGTCGCCGACCGAGGCGCGCAGATCGTGACCGGCGTAAGCCGATTCAGTCGCGGCCAGATTAGCGGCCTGAATTTCCTCGAACACCTCGTAGCGGTGGACGGAGGTTTCGCGCGGCGCGACGATCCCGAGTTGGACCCCCTTGCCGCTGACGGCGACCACTTCGATGACGATGTTATTGCCGACGACCAGCTTTTCGCCGACGCGGCGCGTTAGAGTCAACATCAGAAAACCTCATTTGGGAAAGCACTGAGTCAGAGCAACCGGCTCAGGCGGCGTCGGCCACGGGCAACGGTTCGTCCACGCGGTAGGGGGAATCGGCCAGCGGTACTTGCGCGCCGTGCATCGTGCGCGGCGAAACGATGAGCGGCGCGCGCAGGTTGACGGTCGTCCCCGCCCACTCACGACGCACCACGACGATCGACAGCAGCAGCGGCCGGTCCTCGTCCGCGAGAAAAGGGAAGCGGCCGGCCGCGTCTTCGGCAATCCGGGGCGCATAGTCGGCGAACAACTCGCGCGGATCGACGACGACGAAGGCCACCTCATCAGTGTCGAGGGGGAC
>JBOGOY010001077.1:0-1748 GCA_050748185.1 Pyrinomonadaceae bacterium | reverse complement strand
CGCTTGAAGAGAAGATCGGGCAACTCGTCTCGATCGGCGTCAACGCCTCTTTTCTCAATCAGTCGAGCGATGCCTATCGCGAGTTGAGCCGGCAGGTCAGAGAGAACCACGTCGGCGGCATCATCCTGTTCCGCGGGCCGGTTTACGAATCGGCGCACCTCGTCAACCGGATGCAGCAACTCGCCAAGTATCCGCTGCTCATTTCAGCCGACCTCGAAGCCGGCGCGGGGATGCGTTTCAACGACACAATTAACTTCCCGTGGAACATGGCGGTGGGCGCGACGGGCAATCCCGAGTACGCGCGCCGGCAGGGCGAGATCACGGCGCGCGAGGCCCGCGCGCTCGGCGTGCAGCAGGTTTTCGCGCCGGTGGTGGATGTGAATAACAACGCCGCGAACCCGGTCATTAACGTCCGCTCTTACGGCGAAGACCCGGTGGAAGTGGGGCGGATGGCCGCCGCCTTCGTCGCGGGCGCGCAACAGGCCGGCGTCATCGCCACCGCGAAACACTTTCCCGGCCACGGCGACACGGCGGTTGATTCGCACCGCGGCTTGCCGGTGATCAACGTTCCGCGCGAGCGCCTCGACCGGCTGGAACTGGTCCCTTTCCGCGCGGCCATCGGCGCGGGCGTCGGCGCGATCATGTCGGCTCACATCGGCCTGCCGCAGATTGAGCCGGCGACCGTGAGCCCGCTGCCGCGGCCCGCGGGCTATGTGCCTTCTTATGCCGACCGTGAAGTGCTGACCGAGAACGCGACCTTGCCCGGCACGCTTTCGCCCAACGTGCTCGGCGGCATTCTGCGGCGCGACCTCGGCTTTGATGGGATGATCGTCACCGACGCGCTCGACATGAGCGGCCTGACGATTTACTTCACGCCGGGCGAGGCGGCGGTGCGCGCTGTGCTCGCCGGGGCCGACATGCTGCTTAAGCCCTCGGACCCGGACGCCGTGGTCAAAGGCGTGCGCGAGGCGGTACAGACGGGGCGTTTGACAGAGCAGAGAATCGAAGAGTCGGCCCGTCGCATCCTCGCCGCAAAGCATGACCTCGGCCTCGTCAAACAGCGGATCACGCCGCTCGAACAGATCGATACGGTCGTCTCAAGCATTGAGGCCAACGCGCTCGCGCAGGAGATCGCCGATCACGCGATCACGCTGGTCCGCGACGAGGCAAAGTTGTTGCCGGCCGCAAAGCTGCGGCCTGACGCGCGCGTCTTCAACCTCGCGATTACGAACGGCGAAGACCGCTTCGGGATCGCGCAGCCTTTCGTCGCCCAACTATCGCGTGCGGGCCGCCGGGTCGAGACGATGGTGCTTGATGATCGCTCTTCGGAGGCGGAAGTGAATGCCGCCCTCGATCGCGCGCAGGGCGCGGACCTCGTCCTCGTCTCGCTCTATGGGCGTGTCCGCACGGGCCAAGCGAACAGCGGCGCGCTTCCCGAACCCGGCCAGCGCGCGCTGTCGAAGTTGATCGAGCGCAAAGCCCCGCTCGTCGGCATTAGCTTCGGCAACCCGTACCTGTTGCAGAGCTTCCCAGAGTTGAAAACTTACGTCGTCGCTTACGGCGACATGCCGACGCTGCAACGCGCCGCCGCGCGCGCCGTGTTGGGCGAGATCGACGTAACGGGCCGTTTGCCGATCACGCTGCCGTCGCTCTACGCGCGGGGCACGGGGATTCAGTTGAAGGCGCAGACGCGAGCGCGAGCGTCGGCTCATTGATTTTCGATGAAGCAAGTAGTTGTGAAACTCATG
>JBOGOY010001076.1:0-1754 GCA_050748185.1 Pyrinomonadaceae bacterium | reverse complement strand
GCATCAGGCTGTCGGTGGACGACGCGAGCATCGGCTGCGACGGCGGCGGCAGTCCGTGCCAAAGCGACGCCTACGATGGCGCGTATGAGGTGACCGTCGGTGGAGCGCTTTTCCGCGCGCCCAACCCCTCCAGCCTGATTGACGGCATCTTCGACGCCGGCCCCGTGAGTCTCGCGGGCCTGAACGTCTCGCAGCAGTATTACGTGGCCCAGCAGAGCGCCACCATCCGCACGCTGGTCACCCTGCAGAATCCGGCCGGCTCAGCGGTGACGACGCCCGTCGAGTTGCTCATTGACCTCGGCTCCGATGGCCGCACCGCCAACGTCGCTTCGAGCAGCGGCGACACCGCTCTGACCGTGGACGACCGTTACCTGATTACGGATGACGACCCCGTCAGCGGCGATCCGACTAACACCAGTGTCTTTTACGGCCCCGGTGTGGTCGCCCTCAGACCTGCGGCCCTCATCCAAACCGGCCCGGGCCGGAACGGCGGCGCGGCGGAAGTGCTGAAAGCCACTTTCAACGTGATGGTCCCCGCAGGCGCCACGCGCCGGCTGCTGTTCTTCGGACAGTTGAATCACACCGCGGCCGAGGCGCAAGCGGCCGTGATCGCGTTCGACACTAACCCGTCGCCGGGAAGCGACCTGCTGCGCGGCCTCTCGAATACGCAACTTACCGAAGTCGTCAACTACAATTTCGGCGACGCGCCCCCGCAAGCCTCCATCTCCGGGCGGATCACCGACTCGGGCGGCAATGCCATCGCGGGCGTCAGCGTCGGCCTGACCGGCGCCCAGACGGCCACCCTCATCACCGACGCGCTGGGCAATTACTCGTTCCAGAACCTGACGGCGGGCGGCAACTACACCGTCATGCCGTCGTTCCCCAATGTCGCTTTCACGCCGCCCGCCCGCTCCTTTGAAAACCTGAGCGGCAACCAAACGGCCGACTTTGTCGGCAGCCCTGTGCTGTTCACGATTAGCGGCCGCTTGACCGACATCGCCGGCAATAATTTGGGCGGCGCGACCGTGGCGCTCAGTAACGACGACACCAACCAAACGCTGACGACGACTACCAACGCCGGGGGGCTCTACTCGTTCTCAGTCCCGGCGGGCAGCGACTACACCGTGACGCCGCAACTGACCAACTTCACCTTCGAGCCATCGTTCCGCGCCTTCCTCAACCTCTCCGGTAATCAGACCGGCAACTTCGTCGGCACCGGCGCGGTGTCGATCACGGGCCGCATCCCGAACCTCGCGCCGGGGCAGAGCGTGACCGTCGTTCTGAGCGGGACCAGTTCGGCGGTCACAACCACTGACGCCAACGGCAACTTCACTTTCGTCAACCTCCCGCTCGGCGGGGCGTTCACCGTCACCCCTGTGAGCGGCGCGCAGGTGTTCGATCCGTCGAGCTTCAGCGTCGGCAACCTGACCGCCAACATGACCATCAACTTCAACGCCGCGCCTAACCCCAGCCCGACGCCGACGCCGGTCATCAACGAAGACTTCGGGGACGCCGTCCGCGATGCGGCCAAGTTCAGCGAGGGCACTTTGACGCAACCGCCCGGCGCGACCGATCCGCAAGTGACGGTTGTGCAGCAGAACGGCCAACTCGTCGTCACGCCGCGCGCTAACATCACCGACGCCAGCTTCAATGGCTACGTGACGACCAACTCGGTTGATTTCACCAACGCCTCCGCCAGCGTCGAGGTGGTCCAAACCACAGACAACGGCGCACAGACCATCTTCGCCGTCGGC
>JBOGOY010001075.1:0-1754 GCA_050748185.1 Pyrinomonadaceae bacterium | reverse complement strand
CTCCGCGAGAGGCAGCATGGGCTCGGTCGGCATAACCACTTGAGCCCTCGCAGACTCTTTGACAGTTCCTTGCGCGGGCGCAGCCAATTGCGGCGCGGCGTTGACGACGGTTGAGCCAGCGCCCTGCGACTTTTCGCTCGATTTGATTTCCGGGACGCTGGTTGAGAAGCCACTCGCTCCCTGAATGCCTTCGCCCTTCGGCTCGACGCCGAGCGGCGAGCCCTTCCGCAGGCCGTCAATGCCACGCATGTTCGGCAGGTCGTCCGGGTTCATCGGCTTCACCAAATTCGCGGTGACAATGAACATCAACTCGGTCTCTTGTTTCTGGAACGACTTCGAGCGGAAGAGGTGGCCGAGGATGGGGATGTCGCCGATGCCGGGCACCTTCGAGAACGATTGCGTTTCGCTGTTGTCCATCAGGCCGGCGAGCGCGAAGCTCTGGCCGTCGCGCAACTCGACGCCGGTCTTGGCGCGGCGCGTCTTGAGCGCCGGAATCAGGAAGCCGTCGATCTTGATGCCGTTGATGAAATCGATCGTCGAGACTTCGGGTTCCAGTTCCAGCCGGATGTGATCTTCATCAATGATCGTCGGCTTGAAGTTGAGGCGGACGCCGTACTCTTTCCACTCGACGGTCAGAGCGACCTTGTCGCCGCCGCCTTGGATAATCGGGATCGGGAATTCGCCGCCGGCGAGGAAGCTCGCCTGTTGGCCGTTCATCGCGATCAAGTTCGGCTCGGCCAGCGAGCGGACCGCTCCCTGTTCTTTAAGAGCGCGGATGAAGTTGAAGGTGTTGCCGCCCATCACGAAGAGGTTCAGGGCGCTGCCCGCGACGGTGCCGAAGATGTTGCCCGCATCGACGCTGCCGACGCTGTACGGCCCGCGGCCGGTCCCGGCGGAACCGCCGATGCCGGGCGCTGACTGATAGGCGTAAGTGGCCGCCAGTTCGCGCATCTTGTTGCGGCTCACCTCGGCGACGCGCACCTGCAATTGAATCTGCTGCATCCCGCTGACGGGCGTGGCGAGCATGTTCACCGTCTGGAAGCCGGCGGCTTTGACGACCTGCTCGGCCTGCGCCGCGACTTTGGGATCGGCGACCGTGCCCGAAATCACCACCGAGCCGTTAGCTTGGCTCAAGCGGATGTCCTCTTTCGGGAAGAGGGCGCGCATCTGCGAGTCGATGAGCGACAGGTTGGCGCGGACGAACACGTCGAAGACCACAAACTTGCTGGTCTCTTTCTCCCACGCGATAAAGTTAACTTGGCCGAAGCTCTTGCCGTTGACGAGCACCTGATCCGGCGCGACCAACACGGCCTCGGCAACCTCCGGGTTCGACACCGAGAAGCGACCGATCTGGCGGTCGAAGTTGATAACGCGCGACTGGCCGACCAGCACGTTGATGGCGATCGGCTCCTGCGGCGGATTGGCAAACGAAGCGCTGACCATCGAGGTCTGCTGCTGTCCTTGCGCCGACGCGGGCGCGCCCACAAACAAGCTCGCGCCGACGAGCGCGGCTGCCACTGATAGCGAGATCAGGCGACGAATCTGCATGATTTGGGACTCCTTAACTAAACAGTAATCAGTAATCAGTAATCAGTTAAACCTCGTAGCCAGTAATCAACTTTTGTCTTAGCTGATTACTGACTACTGATGGCTGACTACTTACTGCGGGAAATCGACGCTGCGCTTCTTCGCGCCCTCGATGACCTCGACGGTGTTGCGGGGCGGCGCGGGCGGCGCGGCCGGCTGTTGAGCAG
>JBOGOY010001074.1:0-1755 GCA_050748185.1 Pyrinomonadaceae bacterium | reverse complement strand
GCATAAAACTCTGCCGCGTTGTCCGCCTCCGCCGCGACTGGCCGCAAAGCGGTTCGTTGCGTGGCCCAATCCACGCCATGCAATTGCGGATCGTAGTAGCGCTCGCGCAAAGTCGCCCACACCTCATCGAAGACAGCGAGCCGGCCTTCGCTCGTCGCAGTCGTGACTTCGCCCTTGGCGAAGGCGAAGGGGCGAAGGGGCGAAGGGGCGAGGGGGCGAGGGGGTGACGGGGAGACGGGGAGTAAGAAAAGAGTCAGGAACAGGGGAACCAAGCGCCACCGGGGGCGCACGGTCGAACGGACCGGCTTGTCTGTTCTCGCTTTCGCCATATCTCCCCGTCTCTCCTTCTCCCACGTCCCGTCTATTTCGTCGGTCGGCGGAAATTGTAGCGCAGCAGGACGCGGACGGGCACGGGCGTGCCTTCGCGCGTGGCCGGGCGAAAGTGCATCCGGCGGACGGCGGCAGCGACCGACTCGTCCAGACCGTACCCGGCCCAGCGAACCACTGCGACATCTTTCACTTCGCCTTCGACATCGAGCGTGACCGACACGTCCACGGTCGCCTCGACCTCGTGTCGCGCGGCCGCCTCAGTGGAGGCGGGGCGCAGGCGGCGGTAAGGTTGCGGCGGGCGAAACCCTCTGGCCTCGGGCGTGCCTTCCTCGGGAGCTTCGGGGACCAGTGCCGCCCCCCCCGCCTCAGAGCCCTTCAACCTCTCCCGCTCTTCCGACTCGCGGGCCGCGCGCAGTGCTTCGGCGTAACGGTCTGGCACGCGCGCCTTCAATCCTTCGAGCAGCCGCGTCTCAGACTCTTCCGGCGCGTCGGCCTCGACGCTCAACTGGTCCCACAACACCAGTCTGCCGGTGCGCGCGCTGACGAAGAACAGAGAGGCGTCTGACTCATAGTAGAGCGGGCGGGTGAGCGAGGAACGCCGCAGCGTCTCGGCCCGCCCCGCGACGTAAAAGTCGCACCCGACGGCCGCGCCGAGGTCTCGCGCCTCGGCCAGCGTCAAGTTCAGTGATCCCTGAGAGCCGATGCCTCGTGCCGCCGCTTGCGCTTGCCCGCGCGAAACAGGGGCAAATGCGCCGCCGGCGGTGAGCGTCGCGAGCAATTGGTCCCCCACGCGCGCGGCTGTCTCGTCGCTGCCGAGCTCGAGCACGGCCAAGCGCGGTGGCGCGGAGGCCGCCGTCGTGACGGCTAAAAGCAACAGCAGCACGGCGCTGAGGGACCACCGGGATGTGACGAAGCGCGCCATAGAGAAGCTATCGCAAAATCACAATGTTAGGATGGCTCATTAGGACAACAAACCACGAAGAACGCGAAGGATGACCAAATCAGTCCTGACAAGATTGACCCACCAGTAAAAAGCCGATCCACGAAGCTACACGAAACGACACGAAACAGCCCTCATCTTTCGTGTCTTTGGGTTGGTGCGGTTTCGTGTGAATTCGTGGATGATGTTGTTCCTCCGTGCCAACGTTGTCAGTTTCGATTCAAGTGTTCACGCCACTGGCTTCAAGGCTGAATATTCTTCGTGTGCTTCGTGCCCTTCGTAGTTAATTGCTGTCGCCGGCCCCAACTCGTCAGGATGATTCAGGCAGCTGGCCGGAATCAGAAAGCGACCGCTTTGAGGGCGCACTCAGTCTCCGGCTTCAGCCGCGGCGCGCGCGGTCGGCCCCGCGGCGTGGTAGAGGGCGTAAACCTCTTCCTTCACTTCGGGCGGGAAACAGACGCGATGGATACGGTAGCTCTGGAGGC
>JBOGOY010001073.1:0-1757 GCA_050748185.1 Pyrinomonadaceae bacterium | reverse complement strand
GCCACATCGAGATTGAGGTCGCCGTCGAAGTCTCCGACCGCGACAAAGTCGGGCGCCAAACCCACGGGGAAGCTCGCCGGCGGGCCGAAGCCGCCCGCGCCGTCGCCCAAAAGAATCATCACGGTGTTTGACTGTAAGTTAGTCACGACCAGATCGAGATTCTGATCAAGGTCCACGCTCCGGTTGAACGAGCCGACGGCGAGGCCAAAAGGCACCGGCCCGGCGGGGACGGAATTAGTGGTGCTGAAGCCGCCCGCGCCGTTACCGAGCAGCACCGAGATGCTGTTTGAACCAGCGTTGGCGACGGCCAGATCGGGCTTGCCGTCGCGGTTGAAGTCTTCGGTGACGGCGAACTGCGGCGACACCCCGACGGCGTAATCGATTGCCGGGCCGAAAGCGCCCGCGCCGTCGCCCAGACGGATCGAGATGGCGTTCGCGCCGTTCAGGACCACTGCCATATCGGTGCTGCCGTCGCCATTAAAATCTTCAAAGGCCACCGAGTTAGGATTGGTCCCCACCGAGACGACCGACTGAGGGGAGAAAGTCGGGGGCGAGCACGCCGCCAGCGGCGTGGCAACCCGCCCGCCCGCCGTCGCCACCAGCAGTGCGTTCTGAGAGACGAACGAATCGAGCCACGCGCGAGTGCTTGACAACTCCGGCAAGGAGTTCATGCCGTCAGCCGTCGCTCTGTCCTGACTCGCCGTAACTTTCGAAACTGCAAATTGGCCGGAGAGGGCCAGACTCGTGATGCCGACGATGAGCGCTAAACGAAAGTGATTTCGGGGGCGACGGTGAGGGCGGGGTAGGGGTGACATTTAAATCTCCTTGTGTGGGAATGGCGCGGCGCTTAAGTGTCACCACGCGGAGTCAATTGCGGGCTGGAAACAGGGCGAGAGGGGCAAAGGCCACGGCGGTTGGCGAGCATCGCCCCCGATGAAACGACCGCACGAAGGCATCGGCCTGTAGCGAGCATTCGTCGGTTCCGAGAGCCGGTTGAGGAACTTGAGTAGCATAAACATTCGCTCATCGAGCGTCAACAAAAGCTCCCACCGGGATCGCGCATTTTTGGTGGAAGAAAGGCGATTAACGATGCGACCCGGGGAAATGGCGCCGTGTGGCTTCGTGTCGTTTCGCTAGTATTCCTGAACCTCTCGCTTTCACCCGTCGGAAGACTTACACATCAATCAGGGGAATGAGTTCATCGCGCTCTTGTTACGCACGGAATCTTCCGCCATCAAAATGAATACTTCAACGCGAACTGAATACGTCGCCCCGGCGTGACGGTGCTCGTCGCCTGTCCGAAGCCGGGCGCTTCGAGAAAACGAACGGGGATGCCGTAATTAGCGCGATCGATGAAGTTGAATGCGTCCACGCGGATGAGCAAACTTTGCCGCGCGGAGAAGGCGAAGCGCTTGACGAGCGACAGATCAAGCTCAAGTACGCTGCCGGCGCGGAACGTGTTGCGCCCGACGCTTCCGTCCCGACCGAAGGGCGCGAGGAGGCCGAGCGTGTTGTCCGCCGTCAAGCGCAGCGGTTGGCGACGGCTTCCGGTGACGATCAGGCCGTCCATCGTGTTCAAACGATCCGTCAGGTTTCCATCGAGGTTCACGTCAATCGTGCTGTTGACGGTGAACGGCTGGCCGGTGTGAAAACGCCCGGCGCCGGCCACTTGTAGCCCGCCGAAGAAGAGGCGCAAGGCGCGTCGGCGATCACGGAAGTCTGGCAGATCAGCAATGAAGCTGTAGGCGAAGCGGTGG
>JBOGOY010001072.1:0-1759 GCA_050748185.1 Pyrinomonadaceae bacterium | reverse complement strand
CTCGGCGTTGTCGTGCTGGTCGAAGGCGAAGGGAACGACGAGCGTCGGCCGGCCGGCGCGTAGAGCCTGCGCGGTCGTGCCGATGCCGCCCTGATGGACGATGGCCTCGCAGCGCGGCATCACTTCGCCGTAAGGGGCGTAGTCGAAGGCGGCGACTTCCTCGGGCAGTGGCTCGGCCGGGCGGTTACGCGCCTCGCCGATCAGCAGCAGCGCGCGACGGCCCAGCGTGCGCGCGGCGGTGATCGATTCGCGGTAGAAGTCTTGCGCCACCCAGAAGGCCGAAGAGCCGAGCGTGAAGAGGACGGGCGGCGGCCCCGCGTCAAGGAAGTCGAGCAGTTCAGGCGGCGCGCTTTGCTCTCCGCGAAAGTCGAGGCGGTCGTAAAAACAGAAACCCGTCACGACGGTGTTCGCCGGCCAGTCGGGCTGCGGCGCGCCGATGAGCGCCGAGAACAGCGCGAGGACGAGCGCGGGCGAGTGCTGGCCCTCGAAAGCCGGATGGCCGTCGCGGCGCGGCAGCCCGAGTTCGGCGCGCAACTGGTAAAGCGGCTCGAACATCGGATCGAACATGCGCTTGCCGACGGCGAGCGCCGCGCGCGCGAGCAACGGACTCTGACTGAACAACTTGTGCGCCGCCGGCATCTGCGGCGGGACCGGCGGATCATAAGCTGACGCGAGGCTCATCGGCGCAAGCACGCTCGACGCCCAGCGGACGCCCGTCTTTCGCGCGACGAGGGGACCAACGAACGGCAGCGGGTGCGTCAGCAGCAAGTCGGCTCCGGCGGTGGCCGCGCTCAAGTCGTCGTATGTGTCGCGCAGGTGCGGGATGATCATTTCACTGAACATCCGCTGCGGCCCGCGCTTCGCGTCCATCAGATAGGCGACCATCCGTTGCACCTCGTCCGGCTGATCGTGGCCGGGCAGTTTGGGCCGCACCGGACAAAAGTCCAAGCCGAGCGCGTCCATCTTCTCGCGGTACAAATCGGACGTGGCGATGAGCGGGCGATGCCCCCGCCGCTTCAACTCCAACGCGATAGCGATGTACGGATGCACGTCGCCGAACGAACCGAAGGTCGAGATGACGATTTTTTTGCTCATTAACTGAGGAGAAGCGGTCAGAGGCCAGAGGTCAAAGGAGAAGAGGTCAGAGGTCAGTGGAAGTTCCCTTAAATCTGACATCCAGCATCTGATCTCTGACCTCTGATCTCTGACCGCTTCTGTTCATCATTCCGCATTATTCATTTGTCTCACCGCTATCACATCGCCGGCGCGCACGATTTTGATCTCGCCCGCTTCGGTCTCGACGCGCAGAGCGCCGTCCGGTTCAAGCCCCCGCGTGACGCCTTCGATGTTTTCTTCCGCGCCCAGCGCGACGCGCACCAGCTTGCCTGCGGCGTAAGAAGATGCGTCGGCCCATGCGCGTGTGATGTCCGCCTCGCCGCCCTCCGCGTGCAACTGCGCGTAGCGGCGCGCGAGTTGGGGCAGTAGCGCGCCGAGCAGCGCCTTGATTTCCGGCGTCGCGCCGGTTGCGGCCTGAATCGAAGTCGCTTGCGCGCGCAACTCAGGTGGCAGCGCGTGGTCGTTCAAGTTGATACCGATGCCGACGACGGCCGCGCGGCCCGCGGGCGTCTCGACCGTCTCGGCGAGGATGCCGCACAGCTTGAGCCCGTCGGCCAGCAGATCGTTCGGCCACTTGATGTCGGCCTTGAGCGCGCACGCTTCCTGCACGGCGACGCGCACGGCGATTGCCGCCATCAATGTC
>JBOGOY010001071.1:0-1761 GCA_050748185.1 Pyrinomonadaceae bacterium | reverse complement strand
CGCGCCGCTCCGGCGAGCGTAGCAGGGTGAGCAGCGCCTCGGCCAGCACCGCCGGATCGCCGGGGGGGACCAACAGCCCCGCCCTCCCCTCCGCCAGCACCTCCGCGCACTGCCCCACGTCGGTGGCGACGGCGGGCAGCCCGGCCAAACCGTACTCGACGAGCGCCAGCGGCAGCCCCTCGGAACTCGAACTCAACACGCCGACATCGCACGCGCGCAGCAACGCGCCCACGTCGCGCCTTTCGCCTAACAGAGTGACGCGCCCGGCGAGCCCGCGCGCGGCGATCTCCGCCTGAATTTCCGCTACGTAAGAGTGATCGACCAGCACGCCGACGAGGAGCAGGTGCGCCGCGGGCGACTCGTCGGCCACCCGCGCCATCGCGCGCACGAGCGTCAGGTGATCCTTCTGTCGGCGAAAATTGGCGACGCAGACGATGCGCCCGCCCGCCGCCCCCGGCAACTCCGGCGGCGCGCCGCCCGGCTCCGGCGCGCACGCGAAATTCGGGACGTACCACACCCGTTCGGCGGGCACGTGCAGCGAGCGGCGGGACCAATCCGCTAAATCCGGGTTGACGGCGATCACGCCTTTAATGCGTCGCGTCGCCTGCCGGTAGGTGAAGGCCGGCCGCACTTCCAATTTGAAGCGGCCAAAGTGGTCGTGCCAGATCACTTTTGGATAAGGCGGAAAGAGCGCCGCCGCCGCCGCGATGAACAGGGAAGTCTGGTGCGCGTGCAAGATGTCGATCCTGTTGGTCTGAATAAATCTCACCAGCCGCCACAATGCGTGCGCGTCGAATCGGCCTTGGCGCTTCAGGCTGAGCCGTTGCACGTCCGGCTCTAACAGATCCTCCAGCGGCCCGTCCCCCCGCGTGGTGCAGAGGTAGGGCGCATACCTCTCGCGCGGCAGACAGTTGACCACGTTGACGGCCACGCGCTCGGCCCCGCCCGCGCTCAAAGTGTCGGTCACGTGCATCACGCCGATGCGATCCGTTGGCGACTTCACCGGAGCGCTCATCGTTCCGCTTTTGCCGGCACATTCGGACGCTCGCCGAACGACGCCTGCTTGTCGAGCGGCACGTTCCAACGCCGCGACAGCAAGTCAGATAAGGCGTCGCGCAACCCTTCCAGCGAATACTGCCGCGACCACTCGGAAGCACGGCGCATCACCGGCTCAAACTTCACGGGCGAGAGTGCGATCTCGTGCAAGGTCGAAGCGATCTCCTGTGCCGTCCCGGTCTTGAGCAGAATGCCCCGGCCCCGCAGCATCGCCGGCACCTGCCCGTGCTCGACGCCGATGCACAGCAGGCCGTGACACATCCCTTCCGCGATCACCTTCGGCCAGCCTTCCGAATTCAGAGACGGCAGCACCAGACAATGCGCCCACTCGTACCACGTCAGCCCTTCGTCGAAGGGCAGCGCGCCGACGAACTGCACCCGCTCACTAATCCCGAACTGTTCGGCCAGCGCTTCCAGCCTCTGCCGCTCCGAACCGTCGCCGACGATTGCCACCTCCAACTCGACGCCGCGCTCGCTCACGAGTTTGACCGCTTCGAGCAGCGCGTCCACGCGCTTTTCCGGCGCGAGACGGCCCGAGAACAACACACGCAGAGGCGTCGCCGAGAGACTCTTCCGCGCAGCGATGTCGGCGGCCCGCTTGACCTGCCGCGCGTCCATCATCGAAGTGAAGAAGGGGACCACATGGGCGGGTTGATCGGGCCACTCGCCGTACACCGTCACCGGCCCGTGCCACCACCGCGAACT
>JBOGOY010001070.1:0-1763 GCA_050748185.1 Pyrinomonadaceae bacterium | reverse complement strand
GCGTAGCCCCGGAATGAGTAAGCAGGAGTAACGGAAGGGCTAAGCCCTTCCGCACATCAGGCGGCCGGAGCCGCATTCAAAGACAACATAAGCTAAGCTCACTTACCGCTCCCGATGAAGCCCACACGAACTTTTCGCTCACTCTTCGCCGCCGCGCTGCTCGTCTTTCTGGTCGCGTTCTCTGCCGCCGACGCTTACTCACAGCGGCGTGAGCGTTTGATTGACACTTGGCGGCCGGTGCATTACGAGGTGAGTCTGACTTTCAATCAAGAGCTTTCGGAAGTGGCGCGGGCCGAGGCGCGCGTCACCGTCCTCGCACTCAAAGAGACGCTCGGGGTGATTGACTTCGACTTTGGCGAGATGCCGGTTGACAGCGTCTCGGTCGGCGGCATGCCCGCGCCGTTCGAGCAAAAGGACGGACGGCTCAACGTCACGCTCGCCCAGCCGCCAAGACCAAACGAGCGTTTGCTCGTCACCGTCATCTATCACGGCCAGCCGGCGGACGGTTTGAAGCTGACCAACGACAAAGATGGGCGGCCTTCGGCGACCGGCGACAACTGGCCCGACCGCTTGCACCACTGGGTTCCCTCGCTCGATCACCCGTCGGCTAAGGCCACCGTGACCTTCAACGTCAACGCGCCCGCGCAGTACACCGTCGTCTCCAACGGCCGGCTCGCCGCGCAGCGCGCGAACCCCGACAACATGCGGACGTGGACGTGGACCGAAGCGAAACCGATCCCGCCCTACTGCATGATCGTCGCCGTCGGTCAGTTCGCGGTCGTCACGCCCAACACCACCGCTCGGTCGCGCATTGCTCCGCTCACCTATTACGTGCCGCCCTCAGAGCGCGCCTTCGCGCGGCGCGGTTTCGGCGCAGCCCCACCGGCGCTCACCTACCTGACACGCACCGTCGGACCTTTCCCCTATGAGAAACTCGCGCACATCGTCGGCGCGACGCGCTTCGGGGGGATGGAGAACGCGGGTGCGATCGTCTATAACAGCGCGCTCTTCGATCCGCGCGCGGACGAGCCCGTCTATCCCGGTTTCTACATCCGGCGCGGACTGGTCGAGGTGGTCGCGCACGAGACGGCGCATCAGTGGTTCGGCGATTCCGTGACACCGGCCACTTGGTCAGACGTGTGGCTCTCCGAAGGCTTTGCCACTTACTTCGCCGGCCTCTTCGTCGAGAACTACGTCAGCGATTCGGCCTTCCGCGACTTCATGCACCGCGCCGCCGACAAATACTTTCAATACGAGCAGACGCGCCGCGCGCCCATCTACGATCCAGACACCGAAGACCTCTCCAAAATTCTCAACGCGAACACCTACCAGAAAGGGGCGTGGGTGCTGCACATGCTCCGGCGACAACTCGGCGACCGGGTCTTCTTTCAAGGCGTCCGCGCCTTCTACCTCAAACACCAGCACGCGACCGCGACGACCGAAGACCTGCGGCTCGCGTTGGAGCGCGCGTCCGGCAAACCTCTGCGCGACTTCTTCCAACGCTGGGTCTACGAAAGCGGTCACCCGCAATATCAACTCACTTGGACATGGGAAGCGGGCGCGGCTAGGCGCGCTGGCACGTTGGCGTTAACCCTGACACAGGCGCAGGAAGCCGGGTTGTTCCTGACGCCGGTGCCAATCGAGATCGTCATGCCCGGTAGCACGCCGCGCAGACACACGCTGCGGCCGGCCGGGCGTCAGACGACACTGCGCGTGCCGTTACCCGGACGGCCCGCCGAAGTAAGAATCGACCCGCAGGAGAC
>JBOGOY010001069.1:0-1763 GCA_050748185.1 Pyrinomonadaceae bacterium | reverse complement strand
CCGCCGGTGAGCCCTCCGCCGGTCGCCACGCCGGCCGACGACGACGTGGTACGGATCACGACCAATCTCGTGCAGGTGGACGCCGTCGTGCTCGACAAGGATGGCCGGCAGGTGTCTGATTTGGGGGCGGAAGATTTTGAGATTTACGAGGACGGCCGAGCCCAGAAGATCACCAACCTGAGTTATGTCTCGAACGAGGCGGGCGCGCCCGCTCCGGCCGCGCCGGCGAAGACGGAGGCGGCGGATAAAAATGCGCCGCCCGCTCCGCCCGTCAAGCTCCGGCCGGGCGAGGTGCGCCGCACGATCGCGCTCGTGGTGGACGACCTCGGCCTCTCGTTTGAGAGCGCCTACTACTCGCGACGGGCTCTCAAAAAGTTTGTGGACGAGCAGATGCTGCCGAACGATCTGGTCGCCATCGTCCGCACCGGGGCGGGCGTCGGTGCGCTGCAACAATTCACCTCCGACAAGCGGATGCTTAACGCCGCCATCGAGCGCGTGAAATTCAATGCGCTCGGTCGCGGCGGAGTGGGCGCGTTCGCACCGCTCGCCGGTAGCGATCCGGCGTCCCAGACCGCCTCGGCGCGCGGCGAAGAAGAACGGGACGCGGGCGCGGAGGGTGGACGCGACGCCTCGGACGAACTGGACAACTTCCGCGAAGAGATCTTCAACGTCGGCACGCTCGGCGCGGTCAACTATGTCGTGCGCGGGATGCGCGAACTGCCCGGTCGCAAGTCGATCATCCTGATGTCGGACGGCTTCGCGCTCTTCCGCCGCGACGACAACTCGCGGAACGAGCGCACGGCGCAGGCTCTCAGGAACCTGACGGATTTGGCGAACCGGGCCTCGGTCGTGATCTACGCGCTGGACCCGCGCGGGCTGGTGTCCACGGGACTGACGGCGGCCGACAACACCGCCGGGATGACGCCCGATCAAATCTCTCGGGCCATGACCGCGCGCAGTGACACGCTGTTCGAGACGCAATCCGGCCTGCGCTACCTCGCCGAAGAGACAGGCGGGTTCGCCGTCATCAACTCGAACGATCTCTCCAGCGGCGTGCGGCGCGTGCTCGAAGATCAGAAAGGCTATTACCTGATCGGCTACCGCCCGCAGGGTGAGACGTTCGACCGCCGCTATCACAAAATCTCGGTGAAGGTGAAACGACCCGGCCTCAAGGTCCGGACGCGCACGGGCTTTTACGGCGTAACGGACGACAACGCGCGGCCCGTCCGCCGCACGCGCGACGAACAACTGCTCGCCGCGCTTACTTCACCGTTCTCTTCCGGTGGGATCGACGTGCGCCTGACCTCTCTGTTCGGTGACGATCCGAAGGCCGGCTCTTACATGCGCTCGCTGATGCACATCGATGCGCGCGATCTGAAGTTTACGGAAGAGGCGGACGGGTGGCGCGAGACGAAGCTGGACGTGCTGGGCGTCGCCTTTGGCGACAACGGTCGCGTCCTCGAACAGTCGGGCGTGTCGCACTCGTTGAAGTTCCGCGGCCCGGCCTACGAATACATCCTTCGCAACGGGCTGGTCTTTAACTTCAACGTGCCGGTCAAAAAGGGTGGCGCATACCAGTTGCGCGTCGCCGTGCGCGACGCGATCACCGAGCGCGTGGGGTCGGCCAGCCAGTTCGTCGAAGCGCCCGATCTCAAAAAGGATCGCCTCGCCCTCTCAGGCCTCGTCATCAACGGCCTTACAGCGGCGGAAGTCGCCGAAGAAACCAAAGCCAGCGGACAGCAAACTGCCGTCAGCACGCCGCC
>JBOGOY010001068.1:0-1765 GCA_050748185.1 Pyrinomonadaceae bacterium | reverse complement strand
ACATACCATCACGGCACCGTTCCTCGCTGTCACGTTCGACGCCCGCGCGGGCGTCCCGCTCTACCGCCAACTCTACGAAGAACTGCGGGCGCGGATTCTCTCGAAGCAATTGCCGGCGGCGGCGCGTTTGCCTTCGACGCGCGATCTGGCGCGCGAGTCGGGCGTCTCGCGCAACACGGTGATGAACGCCTTCGCCCAACTGCTCGCCGAAGGCTACATCGAAGGGCAGACGGGATCGGGCACTTACGTCTCCCGCGCCCTGCCCGACGAGATGCTGCGCGCACGCGCGCCGTGGCTTAACGGGGACGCGCCCCGGCCTGACGCCTCACCGCGCAATCTCTCGCAACGCGGAGAGGCGCTGGCTCGGATGTCCGTCACCACCGTCTCGGCGGGACTCGTGCGCGAGACGCGCCCGTTTCGGCCCGGCGTTCCCGCCTTTGACGAGTTCCCCTTTCCCATCTGGTCCCGCCTGCTGGCGAAGCACTGGCGACGCCCTCGGCGCGAGTTGCTGACCTACGGCGACGCCGCCGGTTATGCACCGCTGCGCGAAGCGATCGCGAACTACCTGCGCGTGGCGCGCGCGGCGCGGTGCGAGGCCGCACAGGTGATCGTCACGGACGGAATGCAGCAGGCCTTCGATCTGGCGGCGCGAGTGCTCGTCGATCCGGGGGATCGGGTGTGGATAGAAGACCCCGGTTATTTAGCGGCGCGGGCGGCGCTCGCCGGTGCGGGGGCGCGTCTGGTCCCCGTGCGGGTTGACGCGGAAGGGCTGGACGTGACCTACGGAGCGAGACATGGGGCGGGTGCGCGACTCGTCTACGTGACGCCCTCGCACCAATATCCCACGGGCGTGACGATGACGCTCGCGCGTCGCCTCGCGCTGCTCGAATGGGCCGGTCGCGCAGGCGCTTGGATCCTCGAAGACGACTACGACGGCGAGTACCGCTACGCGGGCCGACCGCTCGCCAGTTTGCAGGGGCTGGATCGCGCGGGCCGCGTCATCTACCTCGGCACGTTCAGCAAAGTGGTGTTCCCCGCCCTGCGTCTCGGCTACATGATCGTCCCCGCCGATCTGGTCCCCTCGTTCACTAACGCGCGCGCCGTCGCAGCCCGCTTCTCGCCCACGGTCGAACAGGCCGCGCTCGCCGACTTCATCGGCGAAGGTCACTTCACGCGCCACCTGAGAAGGATGCGTGCGCTCTACGCCGCTCGGCAGGAGACGCTCGTCGCGGCGGCGCGGCGTTGGCTCGGCGGGCTGCTGGAAATTTCACCTGACGGCGCGGGGATCCACCTCGTCGGCTGGCTGCCCGAGGGCCACGACGATGCGGCGGCCTCGCGCGCCGCCGCCGCACGCGGGATCGACGCGCAGCCGCTTTCGGCCTTCACCATCAAAAGCAGACACTCGCCGCGCGGCGGCCTCGTGCTTGGCTATGCCGCCTACCGCCCGCGCCAACTGCGCGAAGGCGTCCGCGCGCTCGCCGCGGCCCTGCAAGAAACGATGAGCGATGAATGATGAGTGATGAGTGAAAAGCGTGTAGCGGTAAACTCACGCGGATGCACGCGCTCTGAAATGCAGCATAAGATACGAAGATGAGTTTCACGCCACTAAATTTCGTCGGGCTCGGCGAACTGTTGTGGGACCAGTTGCCGGGCGGGCAGCGAGCGCTCGGCGGCGCGCCGGCCAATTTCGCTTACGCGGCGCGGCTGCTCGGCGAGCACGCCGCGATTGTCAGCCGCGTCGGGGCCGACGAACTTGGGTCGCGGG
>JBOGOY010001067.1:0-1769 GCA_050748185.1 Pyrinomonadaceae bacterium | reverse complement strand
GCCTTAAACGAGCGTCTGCCGGAGGTGGGCGAAGCCGACAGCGGCGGCGCGGCGGAGTTTGAGGAAAACACACTTTACACGGGGCCGGGGCTCGAGGGAGGCGGGCGCGTGCTGAGGCTGCGGCGCGTCGGTTCACGTGCGATCCTGACTTACAAACAGCGTGGCTCTTCTACGTCCGCCATCAAGCGTCAGCTTGAAGAAGAGACTGAAGTAAAAGACCCGGAAGCCCTCGCCGCCATTCTCGAAGCGCTCGGCTACCGCCCCGCGCTCGTCTATGAGAAGCGCCGCGCGACGTGGCGCGTGGGCGGGGCGGAGGTCGTCTTGGACGAGTTGCCCTTCGGCCTCTTCGCCGAGATCGAAGGCGAGGAAGGGGAGATTCTCGCGGCCGAAAAATTGTTGCGGCTCGAAGCAGTCGAGGCCGTCCATGAAACCTACCCGGACCTGACGGCGCGGCACGGCGCGAGGATCGGGGCCGCGCTCGAAGCAAGGTTCTCCAAAGGTGGGTAAGTCCTTAGGGTTTCAACCTGCTCGGGCCTGTACTCGACACCCTCCACCTCACTCCATAAGCGCCTTACGGCAGTATCATTAAAAGACGCGCTGCACTTAGGCCGTACACTCCGCGCCAAACACGAATTCCCCAACCTTGATAATTTTTGCTTGAAACCCGTCGCAATTGTCACAGAGCGACATGGCACGATGGTTGCGCTCCTGTACTACCTGAAACGAGAAAGCATTTTGGGATTCACTTAAAGGAGAGGCAACGTGCGAAAACAGCTATTGACTGCGGTCGGCGCGCTTACCCTGTCTGTCTGGGCAGCGGGCTGCGCGACCGATACGACGACTAATACCAACACGGCGACCACCACCGCTAACGCCAACGTGGCGAATGCTAATGCGGCGCCCGCGAACGCGAACACGGCCACTACAGCCGGCGCCGCCCGCACGGCGCCGGACGATTCCGAAATCGTTACCACCGAGCAAAATGGGACGAAGATTGAGACGCGCACGTTCCGCAATAACCCGAGAGTTTCGCGCGTCGTGGTGAGGACCGAGCCGAGCGGCCGGCGTACCGCGCGCGTTTACACAAGGGACAATCAGGAACGCGAACTGCCGGAAGGCAAGGTTGAGTCGGCACTCGACGCGACGGGTGATGCCATCGTCAGTGGCGCTGGGTTTGTCGTCGATAAGAGTAAAGACGTAGGCGGCGCGGTCGTCGGCGGCACTAAGACCGCTGGCCGGGAAGCTGGCGATAAACTTGAAGATGTCGGCGGCGCGGTCGTCGACGGCGCGAAGACCGGAGGCGGCGCGGTCGTTGACGGCACGAAGACCGTCGGTCGTGAGGCCGGTGATAAACTCGAAGACGCTGGTGGCGCGGTGAAGAAGGGCGCGAAGAAAGCCGGCAGCGCGACCGTCAAGGGCGCGAAGAAGGCCGGCGGCGCGATCAAGGACGCGGTGACGCCTTAACCCGCTGGGGGCAAGATAAATCAGCCGTAAGGGCGGTCGTTCCGTTTGGAACGGCCGCCCTGATTTTCGTCCGGGCGAGTGCCTATCGGGCGCGGCCCGATCGAATCACACGAGGCCAAAGCCTTGAGTCTTGTCGGATTCTGTAACCGCCGCCGCCGCTCATTCTTCGGCTGCGACGAACAATCCTTCGCCGCCCGCGGGCGTCGCTTCGGTGTTATAATCCGCTCCGCCAGCGGCCGAGGGCTCGCCCACAATCGCCGCCGCTGACCGGAGGGGTCGCGCATGACGGAGACACAACGCTACAC
>JBOGOY010001066.1:0-1774 GCA_050748185.1 Pyrinomonadaceae bacterium | reverse complement strand
AAACTCTGGGCCTGCCCGCCGCGCACATCCGCGTCATCGCGACGCCAAACGGCGGCGGCTTCGGCGGCAAGAGCGATCCGTTCAACCACGAGATCGCGGTCTGTAAGCTCTCGATGCTGACCGGCCGTCCCGTCAAGGTGACGCTGACGCGCGAGGAAGTCTTCTACTGCCACCGCGGCCGTCATCCCGTCTTGATGAAGAGCAAGATCGGCGTCAAGCGCGACGGCTCGATCACCGCGCTCGACTTTCAATCGTTTCTCGACGGCGGAGCTTACGGCTCTTACGGCGTCGCCTCGACCTTTTACACCGGCGCGCTGCAAACCGTGACCTACGAAGTGCCGCGCTACCGTTTTCGTGGTCTGCGCGCCTTCACTAATAAGCCGCCCTGCGGCCCGAAGCGCGGACACGGCACGCCGCAGCCGCGCTTCGGCCTCGAAGTGCAACTCGACAAGATCGCCGACGAGTTGAACCTCGACCCGGCCGAGATGCGTCTGAAGCATCTGGCCGAAGCTTACTCGGTGACGGCCAACTACCTGCGCCTCGGCTCGATGGGCTTAGGCAAGTGCATCGAGAAGATCGTCGAAGGAGCGGACTGGAAGAACAAGCACCGACGGCTGCCCTACGGCAAAGGCGTGGGGCTCGCGTGCAGCAGTTACATCTGCGGCGCGGGGCTGCCGATCTACTGGAACAACATGCCGCATTCCGGGGTCCAACTCGGCCTCGACCGGCAGGGCGGCGTGCGGGTCCAGTGCGGCTCGATTGACATCGGGCAGGGATCGGATTCCATCCTCGCCTACATCGTCGCCGAAGTCTTAGGCATCGATCCGTTCGACATCCGCGTGCTCACCGCTGACACAGACCTGACGCCGGTCGATCTCGGCAGCTATTCGAGCCGCGTCACGCTGATGACCGGCAACGCCGCGCTTCAAGCAGCGGAACGCGCGCGCGAACTGCTGACGATTGCGGTCGCCGAAAAGCTCGGCGTTCCGGCCGATAATCTCTCGTTCGCCGAGCGGCGCGTGTTTGACGTGGAGAACCCGGAAGTGGGCGTCACCTTCGCCGAAGCGGTGGTGCTGGCCGAGTCGAAATTCGGCACCATCGGCACGGTCGGCTCTTACACGCCGCCGCGCTCGCCGGGCAAGTTCAAAGGCGCGGGCGTTGGTCCCTCGCCGGCCTATAGCTACTCGGCCGCGATCGCCGAAGTAGATGTCGATCCCGAAACCGGCCTCGTCGCGGTCGAGCGCATCTGGATTGGCCACGACATCGGCCGCTCGATCAACCCGATGCTCGTGATGGGCCAAGTGGAAGGCGGCGTCTATATGGGCCTCGGCGAAGCATTGATGGAAGAGATGACTTACCGTGCCAACCGCAACGTCGTCCACAAGTTTCCCTCGATGCTCGAATACAAAAGCCCGACGACTTTGGAGATGTGCGACGTAGTGACGTATCTCGTCGAAGACCCGGACCCGAATGCTCCCTTCGGCGCTAAGGAAGTCGGGCAAGGGCCGCTGCTGCCCGTGATGCCGGCAGTCGCCAACGCCGTCTTCGACGCGATCGGCGTCCGCGTGGACGAGGTGCCGATCACACCGGAGAAGGTGATGGCCGCTTTGAAGGCTAAAGCGCAGGGCAAAGAGGCGCGCTTCGGCCCGAAGTCGGTCCCGGCGGTCGAGTGGCCCGAACCATTGAAGGTGCTGACGCCCGCCGAGGGCGGCGACGGCCGCGAGTTGCCGCGCGTCGCGATCCATTCGTAAATCCCCTCGCCTAACCAAAGGGG
>JBOGOY010001065.1:0-1776 GCA_050748185.1 Pyrinomonadaceae bacterium | reverse complement strand
GTCCAGAGCATCCCCTGAATGGCGGCCTGACTGGCCTTCTCGTAGTCGATCTCGTCGGCATAGCTATCGGTGACGAGCGCCATCGCTTCGTTGTAGTCGCGCTCGACCTCGGCCCACCCGCCGCTGTCGGCGCGCTTGGCCTGAGGCGCGCCGACGCGCGGCGAAACAGACCCGCGCACCCACGCGCCACCCGCGAGGGCCGAAGCGCCTACGAGCAGCACGCCCAACAATAAACCCCACTTATGTCTCAAAATTCGTCGCAAAACTTACCCCGCGTCACTCGACATCGGCAGCACACGCCCTGCCCGATTGAGCTTGATATTAGCACGCGCCGCGCCACTCGCCGAAACGGGCGGCCCGTCAGGACAGTGACGAGTGATAAAGATGGTGACAAGTGACAAGTGACAAGTGACAAGATAAACTTTTTCCTGCTCGCCACTCGTCACGGTTGTAGATATGTCTATCGAGTTGTCATTAATCATTCCGGCCTATAACGAGGCATCGCGGCTCGGCGGCTCGCTCATGCAGGTCTGCGCTTACTTGAATGAGCAGACTTACGACTCCGAGGTCATCGTCGTTGACGACGGCTCCGCCGACGACACCGCACGCATCGCCGCCGACTCCTTCGCCCGCTGCGCCGGTCGGACCGAGGCCCAAGTCATCCGCGTCCACCCCAACCGCGGTAAGGGCTTCGCCGTCCGGCAGGGACTGCTCGCCGCCCGCGCCCCGGTCGCCCTCTTCTCCGACGCCGACCTCTCGACCCCGATCACCGAGGCTCCGAAACTGGTGGGACCGATTCGCTCAGGCGAGTACGACGTGGTCTTCGGGTCGAGGGCGCTGAACCGGCGTCTGATCGGCGTGCATCAGCCGTGGCGACGCGAGCAGGGCGGGCGTTTCTTCAACCTCGTAGTCAGGTTGGCGACGAGGCTCCCCTATTGGGACACGCAATGCGGGTTCAAGGCGTTTCGGCTGGACGTGTGTCGGCCCCTCATCGAGGCGGCGCGGATTGACCGGTTCGGGTTCGACGTGGAGTTATTGTTTGTGGCGCGGCTGGCGGGTTTGCGTTTGTTGGAGTGGCCGGTGCGGTGGGACCACAACGAGGGAAGCAAAGTGAGCGTCGGGCGCGACTCGGTGCGGATGCTGGACGAGATGCGCCTCATCCGGCGGCTGGCGAAGCAGGGCGCGTATACCGAGGCCGTTAGTGCCGCCCGCGAACTGGCGGCGCGGCCGGAGTCGCGCGCGCCGATCAAGATTCGCGAAGGGGACACGACACCTACCGACTTCCCGACCGCAGCAGCCCGCGCCGCGCGGAGAACCTAAACTCGCGTCAAATCTCGACGCCTTCGCGAGGGCGATCACCCAAACAACTCGGCCCCAGACTCAGCGCCAGCAGGGCGGCTGCCGCAACAACTCTTCCGCGGCGGACGCATCGAGCGGGTTGGCGAAGAGGTAGTCCTATGCGAAGTCGCAGCCCAACTTGCGGAGCCGGGTCATCTGCGCCCTTGACTCGACGCCTTCGGCGATGGCCGCCATGCCGAGGTTGCTCGCGAGCGTGATGATTGAGCGGACGATTTCGGCGTTCTCGTTGTTGTCGGCCATGTGGCTGACGAATGAGCGATCGATCTTCAGCATGTCTACGGGAAAGCGATGCAGGTACGAGAGCGAAGAGTAGCCGGTGCCGAAGTCGTCGATCGTCAGGCGCAGGTTGAGCCTCTTCAGTTGCGTCAGCATCTCGATGGCCTCTTCGGCGCGGCGAGCGCGGACTCGCTTGCGGCG
>JBOGOY010001064.1:0-1777 GCA_050748185.1 Pyrinomonadaceae bacterium | reverse complement strand
GAACACTACATCGATCCGCTCCACTTCCGCGACACGCTCAACAGCCATTTGGGAAGCGCCTTCTCGGTCGAGCCGATTCTGACGCAGTCGGCTTGGTTCCGCCCGCACAACCAAAGCGAGGACGTCGAGAATCTCTACTTCGCGGGGGCGGGCACGCACCCCGGCGCGGGGATGCCGGGCGTGATCAGTTCCGGCAAGATCGTTGCCGATATGATCGGCTCGTCGGCGACGTGATCAACTGTCATGTTCAGAACCGTCTGGAAACTAATCAAGGCTGTCGCGCTCGGAGTCTTCGCGTTCTTCGTCTTGTGGCTGCTCTATGAAATCGTGACTTTCCCGAGCGTCAGGAAGTTGCAGGCTAATAATCCTGAGACGACGGCCATGATCGAGACGCGGGCCGAGGAGGCGCGGGCCAAAGGCGAGCAACCGCGCCGCGTGCAGCAGTGGGTGCCGCTGGAACGCATCTCGGTCAACTTGCAGCGCGCCGTGCTCGCCGGCGAGGACGCGAACTTCACGGCCCATGACGGCTTCGACTACGAGGCGATCCAGAAGACTTGGGAGCAGGCGCAAAGGGACGCGGAGAAGGAAGCCAAAGAGTCGGGCGAGAACGACGAGTCAGGTTGGATCCCGCCGATGCCGAATTTCAAGCGTGGGGCTTCGACCATCTCGCAACAACTGGCGAAAAATCTTTACCTCACGTCTGAGCGCTCGTTCGTCCGCAAGGCGCGCGAGGCCGCGATCACCTACTTCCTCGAACGCAATCTGTCGAAGCGGCGGATACTGGAGATTTACCTGAATGTCATCGAATGGGGCGACGGCATCTACGGCGCGGAGGCCGCCGCGCGCCACTACTTCCGTAAAACAGCGGCCGACCTGACCGCGAGCGAGGCCGCTTATCTCTCCGCGATGATCCCTAACCCACGCACTGTTTTTAATCCAAAGGTCAATCCGCGGCGCGTCGCGCGCCGACAACGCATCATCATGCGCGGGATGCCGCACGTCAGGCTGCCAGCCGGGGGTGCATGAGAGGTCATTAAGGTACCGCCGGTGTCGGACATGGAAGCACTCGTCTCGTTTTTCCTCAATAACACGCCTTCATGGAAAGCCGTCCTCATCGGCGGGCCGGCGGGCGTGCTTTGGTCTTACTACTGCCTGCGGTTTGCCGCCTACTTGAAATGCGCGAAGGGCATCAAGACCGGCTACACCCGTAAGACTTTCCACGTCATGATTTTCTTCTCCGTGGTGTTGATTCAGGTGGTGTGGGGACTGCCGGGAGTCTTTCTATTCGGCGGGGCGGTGACGCTGGTACTCTCCTACGCGGTGGCCTACGGAGCGGGTCACCCGCTGTACGAAGCCATCGCCAGAGAGAACGATGCGCCGCATCGCACCTATTACGTCATCATCCCATATTTTGCCACTCTGATTGGCGGTGTTGTCAGCAATCTGCTCTTTGGGCCAATGTCGCTGATCGGCTATCTGGTGGGCGGGCTCGGCGACGCGGCGGGAGAGCCGGTTGGGACCAAGTGGGGGCGGCATCGCTACCTTGTGCCGTCGCTCGGTAAGGTTAGAACGACGAGGAGCTATGAGGGATCACTCGGAGTGTTCGTCGTCTCTTTGGCGGCGGTCGCAATCGGGGTTTGGATCAGCCCGCAACTACATTTCAGCACCCAATCGGTGATCATACTACCGGCTCTAGCTATGGCTTCAGCCTTCGTCGAAGCCGTCTCGCCGCATGGCTGGGATAACACGACGATGCAGATCGTGCCCGGCTTGATGG
>JBOGOY010001063.1:0-1781 GCA_050748185.1 Pyrinomonadaceae bacterium | reverse complement strand
ATTGTCATCCGCGAAGAACCACGTCTGCCTGCGAGTCTGAGGAAGGGGCCAAGCGCTGGCGGAGTGCCAGCGTTCTTCGCCCAGCGTGTAATAGTGCACGGGCGGCTCTCGGGCGATACTGGTTTTTATTCCCTTGAGGTGATAATCGAAAAATCTGAGATGCTCCAACGTGTGCGAAAAGCTCGAGTTCAGCCTGCCGTTCGCGGGGCTGAAGTAAAACCGGCCGCCGTGATTCCAAGGCCCGAGCACGAGACGGCTGCCCGGAGTGCGAATCGTCAGGAAGCGATTGATGGCCGAGAGTGGATAGCCGCCATCGTACCAGCCGCTGTAGCTATAAATGGCGGCGCGGGAAGCGACCATCTCGCGCACGTAAGATTTCGGACTAGTCTCTTCGAGCGTCCACCCGGCGAGGGCGCGGTCGTCGCGGTAAGTGATCGGAGAAAGCTCGGCATGTACGTCTATGTTCGTTGCGTGCTCGCGGATTGCTTGAGCAAGTAACGCCTTGCCGGAGTCTTCATCGACCGGGCGGACGCCCGCGATCTGCTGGCGCTGCTGTTCAGGTATTTCGTTCCGGTCCATCGCGCTGATGGCTTGCGCCCAGTTCTTAATGAACCAAGTGTGTGGCACACCCCCCGGGAACACGATGTCTGGGTAGGCGTCGAAAAGAGAGAATTGCGGGATGCTGGCTTTGACCGCGGGGTGTCGGTTGACAAGTAGCAACTCGGCGGTCGTGCCGACGTAAGACACGCCCGTCGCCCCGACTTTGCCGTCTGACCACGGCTGCCTGATGATCCAGTCAACGACCTCGCTCCCGTCGCGCACTTCCCGCGGCCCGAGTTCCGCCCGGCGGTTGCCGAACGACGCGCCCGAGCCGCGCACGTCAACGACGACATAAGCGTAACCGCGAGTCACAAACTCCGTGATCCTCGCGGCAGGCCGGTCCGCGGTGGCACGGACTTCCGGCTGAAATTCAAACGAGCGCCGATACCGGGTCTGCTCCAGAATTGTCGGCAGGCGCGTGCCGGCCTTAAGTCCCTCGGGAAGATAGACATCAACCGCGAGCCGCACACCGTCACGCAACGTGACGTAACGTGAGGCGCGCACGACGCCGCCGTAACCGGGCGTCGAGATACGGTCGGCCTTGTCGTCATTGGCCCACCATGCTGCGTCCGGCGCGACGGCAGGGGCCGCAGCAATCGGCGCTACGGTGGACGCAGCCTGCTTGGCATCGCCCTGCGCGAAGAGGGGCGAGCAGAAGATGAACGCGATTGCGAACGCATGTATCCATCGAGGAACCAATTTCATGATCTCTCCACAGGGCCGCGCGCCACGACGCCTGTCCTTACTCTTCTGCTCGCGCTATGCGTGTACTTGCCTGTACAGGTCAGTGCCGCGGGCGGCGCTGACTTTTTCTCCTCAGTTGAGCTTGTCGAACGTCGCGTTGCCAATCGGGTACTGCCGCCAATCCTTGTAATCGAAATGCCACCACTCCGCTTCGTACACGGTGAAACCTTCCGCTTCCATCGCGTCGCGCAACAATTCGCGGTGCCAACGCTGGAGCGAAGCGCCGCCGGGATAGTCAGGGTATGAGCGGTCGGTGGTTTCGTCATACGTACCGACCATCTCGACAGGCTTTCCCGTCTTCAGATCGTAGAGCGTCAGATCGACGGCCGCGCCGCGATTATGGCGCGACCCTTGTGATGGATCGGCGACGAACAGCTTCTTGTCTTCCGGCGTTGCATCCCAAAATACTTTGGTCACGTACCAAGGCCGGTACGCAT
>JBOGOY010001062.1:0-1783 GCA_050748185.1 Pyrinomonadaceae bacterium | reverse complement strand
GTCTTCGGCGACGCGCCCTACGGCCACCCGCTGTCGGGCACGCCCGAATCGATCGCCGCGATCAAGCGCGATGATATTAGAGGGCTGCACCAGTCTTATTACCGGCCCGACAACGCGATGCTCGTCATCGCCGGTGACATCCGCGCCGACGAAGCCTTCAAGATCGCCGAGCGGTTTTTCAGCGACTGGAAAAAGCCGACCGCGCCGCTCGCATCGACCGGCACGATGGTGTCCAAAACTGACGGGCTGGGTGCGAAGCCGCGCGTCGTCGTCATCGACAAACCCGACGCGGGGCAGGCCGCCGTCGTCCTCACACGTCAGGGTATCAGCCGCACCGACAAAGACTATTTCAGCGGCGTCGTGGCGAACTCGGTCTTGAGTGGCTATTCGGGCCGGCTCAATCAGGAGATTCGCATTAAGCGTGGCCTGAGCTACGGCGCGGGCAGTCAACTCGAAGTGCGCCGCGACGTTGGTCCCTTCGCCGCGTCGGCGCAGACCAAGAACGAGTCGGGCGCGGATGTGGCCGCGCTGCTCTCCGGGGAACTGGGCCGGCTGGCGACGGGCCAACTCCCCGAGACGGAACTCGTGCCGCGCAAGGCCGTCGTCATCGGCGGCTTCGGGCGTGCGCTGGAGACGGGCGGCGGGCTCGTCAATCAGATCGCCTCGCTCGCGCTCTACGGCCTGAGCCTCGACGAGATCAATACTTACATCAACCGCGTGCAGGCCGTCACCGCCACGGACGTGCAACGCTTCGCCGGCGGTCGCCTCGACACGAAGGGCGCGAGCATTATCATCGTCGGCGACGCCAAGCAGTTTCTGCCCGCGCTGAAGAAGCAGTTCGGCGAGAACGTGGAGGTCATCCCCGTCTCCGAACTAAACCTCAACAGCGCAAGCCTGCGCCGCGGGTAGTTCGCTGCAAGGGCACCAAGAAACCATACGGAGGAAATGATGAATGATGAATGATGAATCAGAAGGAGTTTGTTTTTCATTCATCATTCATCGTTTCCTCCGTGCCCCTTGTGTCCTATGTGGTTTAATATCCTCTCCCGCTAATTTCAGATTGCGATGCGGCTCGGCTGCTTGTGTCAGGGAGAAATGATGGGACTCCGTAAAACCATTCGCCTTCATGCCTGCGGACTCTTTTTTGTTTTAGGCTTATCCGTCGGCGGCGCTGCTCAGGAGAGTTCAACCCCAAACTCCGCCGGCGAAGAGTTGAGACGCGAGGACGTGTCGGTCATCACGCGCGACCTCACCCACCGCGACCCGCTGGTGCGGCAGCGCGCGGCGGAGGAGTTGGCGCGACTCGCGGCGGTGGACCAACGCCGCCTGCTCGAAGGTTATCGCCTGCAAGAGAAAGACGCCCGTGCGCGGCTGGCGCTCGACTGGGCGCTCTATCGCACGGGCAAAGAGCGCGCGCTTTACGAGATTGTTCGTGCCCTCGACACGAAGACGCTCTACCTTCAAGCCCAAAGTTATCTCGGGGAGTTGGAAGGCCCGCAACCGCTCTACAAGTTTCTTGCCCCGTCGAATGGCAACACGCAAATGCGCCTGCTCGAATCACTCGCCCGCTGCGGCGACACCGGCACGCTCGAAGTGATCGAGCCCTATGCGGCATCGCTCGACCCGAAGATCGCCGACGCCGCACGCTTCGCCGCGCGCGAGATCAACCTGCGACTCGCCGCCGAAAACAACCCGGAAGCCGTCACGCGACAGCGCAAGATGGGCGGCCAGACACCTTAGCAATTTCGGATTGCGGATTGCGGATTGTCAGGACAGTATTGCC
>JBOGOY010001061.1:0-1785 GCA_050748185.1 Pyrinomonadaceae bacterium | reverse complement strand
GCTCGACGAGGCCGCGCTCCTCGCCGGCATCCCGCGCTCGACCGCGCAGTATTCGCCGACCGTCAACCCGAAGGCCGCCAAAGAGCGGCGCGACCTCGTGCTGGAGTTGATGGCGCGAAACGGCTTTGCCACGCAGGCCGAGGCGGACGCCGCTAAGTCGCGGCCCATCAAACTCTCGGACAAGGCCTACTACCCGCCGCCGACTTCGGCCTACGCCTTTCTCGAATACCCGGTCGAGGAGATCAGAAAGCACATCGAGGACAAATACACGACGCGCGTCGCGCAGGGCGGCTTGTCGGTCTATTCGACCATCAACGTCGAGGCGCAGAAGAAGGCTTACGAGTCTCTGCGCGCGGGCCTGCGTCAGTATGACCGCTCGCACCGTGGCTGGCGCTCCGCCTACCTCAATATCGTCGAGGAGGGCGGCGCGATGGCGACGCCACAACAGTTGAACGCCTACGTGCTGCCCGAGTGGTACGGCAGCAATTACGAGGAAGGAGCCTACATCCGCGGCCTCGTGATGAAAGTCAATCAGGCCCGGAACGAGGCGACCGTGCGCTTCGGCAGCCACACCGCGATCGTCACCGCTAAAGACATGGGCTGGTCCGGCCGCCAGCCGAAAAACGAGTTCAAGCCGGGCTATCTCGCCGAGTTCAAAATCATCGAGATCAACAACGACGATAAGCAGCTGAAAGTCGAGTTGTCTCAGATTCCGGACATTCAGGGCGCGCTCTACAGCGTCAACGCGAAGACCGGCGAAGTGGTCGCGATGGTCGGCGGCTACGACTTCTACACCAGCAAATTCAACAACGCGACGCAGGCCTTCCGCCAGACCGGCTCGTGCTTCAAACCATTCGTTTACACCGCGGCGGTCGAGTGGGGGCTGACGCCCGACTCGACCGTCAGCGGCGCGCCGATCCGGCGCGGCCCATGGCAACCGCACAACTACGATGGCTCGCTCGGCCACGGCGACGTGCCGATGAAGACGGCGCTCGCCAAGTCTCTGAACGTCGCGGCGGTCCACCTGCTCGACATGATCGGCATCCAGACCGGCGCGCAGATGGTCCGCCGCTTCGGCATCACCGAGCCGATGGCCCCCTACCTGCCTTCGGCCCTTGGCGCGACCGAGGTGCCGCTCGATCAGATGGTCTCGGCCTACTCGGCCTTCGCCAACAAGGGCGTCCGCGTCGAAGACCACCTCATCCGCCGCGTGCTCGACCGCGACGGCGCGCCGCTCGAAGAGTGGGAGAAGACGACCTCGAAGGTGACGAGCGAATACGTCGCCCTGACGATGGTTTCGATGATGCGCGGCGTTGTCGAAAACGGCACGGCCACCGCCGCGCAGGCGGTCGGCCACCCTCTCGCCGGCAAGACCGGCACGGTCAACGATCACACCGACGTCTGGTTCATCGGCTACACGCCGACCTATGCGACCGGCGTCTGGATGGGTTACCCAGACCGCAAGAAGAACCTCGGCAACGACATGACCGGCGGCAAGGGCGCGCTCCCCATTTTCGTGAACTTCATGAAAGACTTTCTGAAGGACAAGCCGAAGGAGCAGTTCGAGAAGTCGCCGAAGATGCCAGAGGACATCAAAGACCTCTTCGAGCAACGCCAGCGCGAGATGGCCGAAGAACGCGCCGCCCAAGTGGCCCAGACGCGCGTCCTTGCCAGCGCGGGGTTGTCGGCCCCGGTAAATTTATCTGACCCGAACATGGAGAAGGTGACGCTGCCCCCGCCTCCGAGTGGAGCCGACAACGCTTCTGGCGCCCCGACGGACGCGGG
>JBOGOY010001060.1:0-1790 GCA_050748185.1 Pyrinomonadaceae bacterium | reverse complement strand
CTTCTTTACCACTTATAATGCGCGAAGGCCTTGTTGGCTTCGGCCATGCGGTGCACGTCGTCCTTCTTCTTGACGGCGTTGCCGCGATTATTAGCCGCGTCGAGCAATTCGCCAGTCAGGCGATCGATCATCGTCTTCTCGCCACGCGCCCGCGCCGCGCCGACGATCCAGCGAATCGCCAAGCTCCCGCGCCGCTCCTGCGGCACTTCGAGCGGCACTTGGTAGGTCGAGCCGCCGACGCGCCGGGACTTGACTTCGACCTGCGGGCGGACGTTTTCAACCGCACGCTTAAAAGCCTTCAACGGATCTTCGCCGAGTTTCTCCCCGAGCTGGTTCACAGCCGTGTAGAAGATATTCTCCGAGGAAGATTTCTTCCCGCCCCACATCATGCCGTTGATGAACTTAGTCACCAACGCGCTGCTGAACACAGGGTCGGGCATGACCTCACGTCTATCTGCAACTCTTCGTCTTGGCATATCTGGTAGTTGTCAGTCATCAGTAGTCAGTGAATCAGCTAAAACCGAGCCGCACTGACAAGCCTTTTGACGCCAGCCGCCGAGCCTCAGCAAGCAGCCCAAACCGGCTGATTACTGATTGCTGACGGCTGATTATTTCTTCCCGCCTTTGGTCGCCGCCGCGCCGGCCTTTGGCCGCTTCGCACCGTACTTGGAGCGCCCCTGCTTGCGATCCGAGACGCCGACCGAGTCGAGCGTGCCGCGGATGATGTGGTAGCGGACGCCCGGCAAATCCTTCACGCGACCGCCGCGGATGAGCACGATCGAGTGCTCCTGCAGGTTATGGCCGACGCCGGGGATGTAGGTCGTCACCTCGACGCCGTTAGTCAGGCGCACGCGAGCCACCTTACGAAGCGCCGAGTTCGGCTTTTTCGGCGTCTGTGTGTAGACGCGCGTGCACACGCCGCGCTTTTGCGGCGAGCTTTGAAGCGCCGGGCTGGCCGTTTTGTACTTCACGGCTTGGCGACCTTTGCGAACAAGTTGGTTGATAGTCGGCACTGCTCTTACCGTCCTTTTCGCTCCGCCCGCAGGCGAACCTTTCGGCTATTTCAAGCGCAAGGGCACCCGTTGCCTGCCTCTTACCGGAAACGTGATCCGGCAGTTAGCGCAAGACGGGGGAAATGCCTTGCTTGACTGATTAAATTCGCGGGATGTTCTGACTTCGCTCGTGACGGGTGTGGATGATGGCTTCCCTGCCAAGCCAAATTTTCTCTGTGGCGTCGCCTAATCTTTAGGGTAGTGAGACTCGCGCTTATCGCCCGAGCCAAACGCGCACCCGACGCTGGATTCCACCCGGGAATTGCCATCAACGGCCATTCCCTGCGGCGGCGCGCGGGCCTTTTACGCCACAATAATTATCAAACGCCGCCCTCTTTCGAGGGCAGACGGGCAACGCCTCCACACCGGCAGAACCTACTGAGCGTTGCACTTGGGAAATGGACTGTCAGTCCAAACGTGAGACTATACGGATCGGCCTTAAATCTGTCAAGGCAAGGGGCCGCATTGCGGGCAAAGGCTAGGGCATTTGCTAGGGCAATCGCATTATGAGAGAAGTTTACTAAACGAGTGACAGGAGATAATCTAAGCAGATTTGCTTTCCTGAAAGGAGATTACCAGCAGGTCTGCCCATCCTGTCACCCCTTTAGTTGAATAGACCTCTTGCAAAAGTCTGATAGATGATGCGACAAGTAGCTCACAAGGAAAGGTCTTGATGAGCTACGAACAAATAAAGAAGTTGCGACCCGTTGACTTCAAACGCTACTGCGGAGTCAAACC
>JBOGOY010001059.1:0-1791 GCA_050748185.1 Pyrinomonadaceae bacterium | reverse complement strand
CTCGCGTGCTGGACGTCGCTTGCGGTTCGGGCAATCTGTCGCTCCCGGCCGCCCGCGCTGGCGCGAGCGTGACGGGCCTCGACATCGCCCCGAATCTGATCGAGACGGCGCGCCAACGCGCGCTGGCCGAGGGGCTGGAGATCAACTTCGACGAGGGCGACGCCGAACAGTTGCCATACGGGGACGCATCGTTCGATACGGTCGTGACGATGTTCGGCGCGATGTTCGCGCCGCGGCCTGAACGGGCCGCGGCGGAACTGCTGCGCGTCTGTCGTCCGGGCGGTCGCATCGCGATGGCTAACTGGACGCCGGCGGGCTTCATCGGCCAGATGTTCAAAACAACCGCTGGGCACGTCGCGCCGCCGAACATCCCGTCGCCGCTGTTGTGGGGGGACGAGGGAATTGTCCGCGAGCGTTTGCGAATCGGCGTCGCTGATTTGCAGATCACCCGTCGAATGGTTCCCTTCCGCCTACCGATACGGCCGGAGCAGATGGTCGCCTATTTCCGCGCTTGGTACGGGCCGACACTACGGGCCTTCGCCGCGCTCGACGAAGACGGACAGGCCGCGCTCGGGCGCGATCTGACGCGGTTGTGGTCGGAACATAACCGGGCGACGGATGGGACGACGCACGTCGAGGCGGAGTATTTGGAAATCGTTGCTCTCAGATGAGAAAGCCAAGACACCTCGCTCGACATTAATAATGTATTGCTGAAAAGGAGAAACAGTTTGAAACGCACACTTGTAGTGGCGATTCTACAAAAACTGGAAGGAGAAACATCAATGAAGTACACACAACTTCTGTATTGTCTTCTGACAATCACGCTATCACTTTGCCTCGTGATGAATGTTCCGGCGCAGGATGATGATGAGTTGAACTCAAATCTGTCGACCGAAAATGTCGTTTTGCAATGGAATCGGGTTTTGCAGGAAACCCTCCGCACGCCCGGACAGCATCCGCCGACCATTTTCCCCGTGCGAAGTTTTGCGCTGATGCACGTGGCGATGTTCGATGCGGTCAACTCGATTGACCGCACTTACAAGCCTTATTTAATCGAAGTTTGGGGCAGTCTACGAGCTTCGCAGGAAGCCGCCGCCGCCAAAGCCGCACACGATGTTTTAGTAGCTTTGTATCCGATGCGGCAGGACATTTTTGCGACTGAACTAACCAACTCCCTAAACGGAATTCCGCGGAAGCCGGCGCAGCAGGGGATCCGGGTTGGTGGAATTGTCGCCGAGAAATTGTTGGCGGTTCGCGCCAATGACGGCTGGAACGTCGCGCCGCCGCCTTACGTTTTGCCGCTGACTCCGGGCAACTGGCAACCGGCTCCGGCTTCCGCAGGCTTTACGCAATTTCCGGCGGTCTTGCCGTTTGCGATTACTTCAAGCACTCAATTCGCGCCGAATCCGCCCCCAGATTTGACGAGTGCGGAATACACCGCCGCTTTCAACGAAGTCAAAGAAATCGGCTCGGCGACCAGCACGACGCGCACCGCCGACCAAACTCAGGTGGCGCGGCTCTGGGCAAACGTCAACACTCCGACGACCGTTTGGTTCGTTTGGAACAATGTCGCCCGCACCGTCGCCATTTCGCGCGGGCAAACGACGGCGGAAAACGCCCGCCTGTTCGCGCTGCTGAATATCGCGTTTCACGACGCGCTGCAAACCACCATGACCAGCAAATTTGTCCACGGTTTGTGGCGACCCGTGACGGCAATTCGCCGCGCCGACGAAGACGGCAACCCGGACACCGCGCCGGATGCCAACTGGTCATCGCTGATTGGCAATCCGC
>JBOGOY010001058.1:0-1795 GCA_050748185.1 Pyrinomonadaceae bacterium | reverse complement strand
GCGCAGTAGGCCCCCGGCACGGCCGCGCCCAGCAGCGCGCGGAACCGCCCCGCGAATTGGCCGCCGGCAAGCAGCACGCCGCCCATCGGGACTACGGGAAAGCGCGTCTGCGACAACTCGGCCAGACAGACGGCGGAAGCCGCGAGATGGACCAATTCTCCGGCCGCTTCCTCGAACACCCGCGAGGCGACCACATCCCCGCTAGCGGCGGCCGCGTCGGCCAGTGGCGCTAGCGAGGCAATGCGCTGCGGCGTCATCTCCTCGTGGTAGATGACGCCGAGCAGTTGGTCGAAACTCTCAGCGGCGAACGAGCGCAGGACGGATGCGGTGAGACTGGTCGGCGGCGTGCGGCCGTCATGCGCGGCGGCCACGGCGCGCAGCGCGCGCAGGCCGATCTGATAGCCACTGCCCTCGTCGCTCAGGACGTAATCCCATCCACCGACGCGCACGCGCCGTCCGTCCGCCGAGGCCGCCCAGACGATGCTTCCGGTGCCGGAGATGACCAGCACGCCGGGTGCGTCTTCGAGCGCGCCGTAGAGCGCGATCTCGCCGTCATTGACGACCCGCAAGTGCTCGGTCGAGACGATTTCGGCGAGCATCTGCCGCAGCGTCTCCGCATCGTCATGCGTGTCCACGCCCGCGAGCCCGGCGCACGCGGCGGCGACGCGCGGCAAATCGCCGCCCGCGCAACTGGTCCCCACTTTCTCCAATACGGCTCGGACGCCGGCGGCGATCGACTGGCGCGCCTCGCGCAGATCCGCCTTCCGGTGATTGGAAGCAGGCGCTTCCGCACGCGCGACGACGCGCCCCTCCGCGTCCGCCAGCAAGCAGATCGTCGAAGTCCCGCCGCCGTCTATCCCCAGCACGTAATCCATTCAAGACTCCGTGGTGAACAGTGACGAGTGATAGGTAAACACAGTGATGAGTGACGAGTGACAGGTGACAGAACCAAACCGGTTTTTTCCTGTCACTTGTCACTCGTCACTCATCACTCTCTTCACCTGTCACTCTCTTCACCTGTCACTTGTCACTTGTGGCCTGTCACTTTTAGGAAGGCTCAGCAGGTTGGCGAACAGCCGGTACGCGCCCGGCACACCCGAGGGCAGTTGGCGAAACCATGCGTAGGAAGTGTAGACGAACTTTCCGCGCCCGAGTTCGGCATAGACCTCGCCGCCGCGCTGCGGCTCTTCGCCCGGATCGCGCGATTCGAGCAGCGGCACGTACTGTGGATCGAAGGTCGTGAAGTTGTAGAGGCTGCGCTCTTGCACCCAGCCGTCCCAGTCCTCGGCCGTGATCTTGTTCGGAAAGTTGAATGCCGGGTGTTGCGGTTGCAGGATCGTCACCTGCGCGCGCTCGTCAGTCACGCGCGCGGCCATCTTCGCGGGCCAAGGCGCGAGGTTGAGCGCGACGTAATCGGGGCGCTGGTACTGGACGACGAGTGTGCCGCCGCCGCGCACGAAGTCGAGCAAGCGACCGTTGTTGGCGACGAAATCCGGCCTCACCTCCGAGGCGCGGATGCCGACCACGATCGTGTCAAAGCGCGAGAGGTCGCCTGATGACAACTCGTTCTCGTCGAGCATCGCCACGTCGAAGCCCATGCGCCTGATCGCTTCCGGCACCTGATCGCCGCTACCCATCACGTAGCCGACGCGCACCGGCGCGACGCGGAGATTGAAGACGCGCACGGCCGACTCCGCCGGCCGGTAATAACGATGCGTCTGGATGTGCGGGTAGGCGATGGTCCGCATTTCCAGTGCGTAAGACTTGCCCGCGGCGTCGGCCCGCGCCCCGATCT
>JBOGOY010001057.1:0-1797 GCA_050748185.1 Pyrinomonadaceae bacterium | reverse complement strand
GGTCAGCACCAACGGCAACCTGCAATTCACGACCGCCGACGACGACTACGGCCAGTTCACGCGCTGTATGCCCGGACTCACCCAGTTCGGTTACGCGCTTTTGCCGCACTGGGGCGACCTCCGGATTATCGGCGTCGAAGAAGGCGTCTTCACCTCCGTCTCAGGCTCGGCGCCCAACCGCATCTTCAACATCGAGTGGCGCGCCTCGACTATCTCCGGCAACCCCGGCTCACTCAATTTCGAGATCAGGCTTTACGAGGGGCTATCGCGGATCGACTTCGTGTACGGCTCGGTCCCCGGCAACGGACAGGAGATGACCGTCGGCGTGCAGCGTGCGGGGGGCACGGCCTTCACGCAATATTCCTGCCTCGGCGCGAGCCTCGCCAAGGGTCAGGTTCTCACTTTCGTCGGCACGGCTGACACGTCGCTCGCGATCTCCGGGCTGCTGCGTGACGCGAACTTCAACCCTCTGATCGGCGCGACGGTGAACCTCTCGGGGACGGCGACCACGAGCGCCACCACCGACGCGAACGGCCAGTACACCTTCGCGGGCCTCTCGAACGGCGGCAACTACACGGTCACGCCCACGCCGCAGGCGGGCTTCAGTTTCTTTCCGGCGAGCTACACCTTCAACCCGCTCAACGGCATTCAGGGGGCCAACTTCTTCCGCGTCCGACCACCGGCGGCGGGGGAACTGCTGATTAGCGAATTTCGCCTGCGCGGCAGCGGCGCTTTCGCCTCTTCAAATGAGTTCGTCGAGTTGTACAACAACACCAACTCGATCATCATCGTCAACGCCGCTGACGGATCCACGGGCTGGTCGATAGTCAACTCAACCGCTGCGGGGCCGGCGCAGGAGTTGATCAGCATCCCGAACGGCACGCTGATCCCGGCGCGCGGACACTTTCTGGTCGCCGCCGGCGGCTACGGCCTCTCCAACTATTCGAGCGCCGACCTCTTCTACCCGGTGGGCGTCGTGGCCCCGGACGACTCCGGCACCGCCGTCTTTTCGACCTCCAATTCCGCCAACTGGACCACGAGCACGCGCCTCGACGCCGTCGGCTTTATCGACCTCCAAGGGGTGTCGTCCCCGGCGCTGTTCAGGGAGGGGACGGGGCTTCCGTCCATCGGGGCGAACAGCGGTGAGTACAGCTTCGTGCGCCGGCTCAACTCGGGGCTACCGCGCGACACGGGCGATAACGCCTCAGACTTCGCCTTCGTCTCCACGTCGGGCGGGGTGTTCGGGGGACGCCAATCCACGCTCGGCGCGCCCGGCCCTGAAAACCTCTCCAGCCCGTTGCAGCACAACGTAGACATCAAGTCGTCCTTCGTCGATCAGGGTTGCGCCGGCTTCGGCGCGCCGACCTCGGCCTGTGCGCGTGTGCGCGACACGACAGTTGTCACTAACGGCACTCTCGGCACGCTGACACTGCGCCGCCGATTCACCAACGCCACCGGCCTGAACGTCACGCGCCTCCGGTTCCGCATCGTGGACATCACGACGCTCGGCAACACTGTCGCCGGGCAGGCCGACCTGCGGGCGCTCACTTCGGCCCTCGGCTCGTTCGTCAACGTCACGAACAGCAGCGGCCAGACCGTTCGCATTAACAACCTGACGCTCGAAGAGGCTCCGAACTCGGGCGGCACGAATACGCTTCCGCAGACCGCCGGCGGCGGGCTCAACTCGTCGCTCGCCGCCGGCGTCATCACCCTCGCCACCCCGCTCGGGCCGGGCCAGAACATCAACGTCCAGTTCCGCCTCGGCGTGCAGGCGACCGGCGGCTTCCGCTTCTTCGT
>JBOGOY010001056.1:0-1802 GCA_050748185.1 Pyrinomonadaceae bacterium | reverse complement strand
AGGCTACAAGACTTAGCTTGGGGCTTACAGATGAAGACCTGAAAATGTGGGTAATGACAAGCCCTTCAGGGCTCGAATTCTGTGGCTTGCGATCCGGCGGCGGCGGCGCGCCCACTCACTCGCGTTCCCGCTTGCCGCTGGCTATTGAATGCTGCCCCTACGGGGCGAAGGCGATCACGCCCTCAAGTCGCACCTTCCTCCGTTAGTGCACCTCACGTGAAGAACCGGCCGGCGGGCGCGACTGGTCCACGTCGTCCATCAGCCCGCGCTCGCGGTAGCGGCGCAGCTTGTTGTGCAGCGTCTTGATGCTGATTTGCAGAATTTCGGCGGCGCGGGTCTTGTTGTTCCCGGCTTTCTGGAGGGTCCGCAGCAGCATCACGCGCTCGACTTCGTCAAGCGGCGTGCCGACGGGGAAGCTGACCGTGTCTTCGGCGTTGGGGCGCGGGCGGGTGCGCCGGTCCAGTTGATAGGGGGCGATGTGTTGGCGTTCGATGACTTCGCCGGGACAGATGATCACGGCGCGCTCGATGACGTTGCGCAACTCGCGGACGTTGCCGGGCCACTGATGCGACTGAAGCAGGTCGAGCGCCGCTGGACTCAACACACGCGCCGGCCGCTCGTGCCGCGCGGAAAGTTGGTTGACGAGGTGTGCGGCGAGCAGCGGGATGTCTTCACGGCGCTGGCGCAGCGGCGGCAGATCGATCGTGATGACGTTGAGGCGGTAGAGCAGGTCTTCGCGGAAGGCGCCGGCGCGGACGGCCTCGACGGGGCGGCGGTTGGTCGCGGCCAGCACGCGCACGTCAACCGGAATCTCGTGCGAGCCGCCGAGCCGCCTGAAAGTGCGTTCTTCCAACACGCGCAACAGTTTCGCTTGTAGCATGGCGGGCATCTCGCCGATCTCGTCGAGCAGCAGCGTCCCGCCGTGAGCCATCTCGAAACAGCCGCGCCGCAGCCCCGCCGCCCCGGTGAACGCGCCGCGCTCGTGGCCGAACAATTCCGACTCCATCAGCGTCTCGGGGATCGCCGCGCAGTTGAGAGCAATGAACTCGTGCCGGCGGCGCGGGCTAAGCGCGTGGATGGCGCGCGCGACCATCTCCTTGCCGGTCCCGGACTCGCCTGTGAGCAGCACCGACGCCGAAGAAGGCGCGACCTGTTCGACGAGGGAGAAGACGCGGCGCATCGGCTCGGAGTCGCCGATCAGCAGGCCGAGCGCGCCTGTCTGTCTATTTCCCGCGGTAGCGTCGGGTAGAACCGCCATGTTTCAAAGTGTAGCAAAGCGGCGTAGAAGGCGAGAAGATAATCGAGTGAAAGGCGAAAAGCGAAGGGCGAAAGTAAAAACAATCGGACGGGTTTAAGTTTTCGCCCTTGCTGCTCCCCGCCCGAGTTTAAGCAGGCGGCGCTGACTTCGATTCAGCGGCGAAGTAGTTCGAGATGGCGTGTGCGAGCGCGGCGGTGGTGAACTCCGTTGGCATGATGTCGCAGCGCAGGCCGTAGGCTGCCGCGGCCTGCGCCGTGATGTCGCCGAGGCAGGCGACCTTGACGCCCGAGAGCACGGGGCCGAGGTCGTGCGTGTCGAAGAGCTGCGCGAAGTTGCCGATGGTCGAGGCGCTGGTGAAGGTGACGCAGTCCACCGAGCCCCCGACGAGCATGGCCTCGACGCGCGCGCGGTCGGTCGTCTTCGGCGGGACGGTGCGGTAGGCCGTGATGGCGTCCGCGCGCGCCCCGGCCTCTTCGAGCGCGCGCGGCAGGTAGTCGCGGGCCGCGGCCGCGCGCGGGAGCAGGAAGTTCAGACGGTCGAACGC
>JBOGOY010001055.1:0-1807 GCA_050748185.1 Pyrinomonadaceae bacterium | reverse complement strand
GACGGTCGCCTCTCCATCGGGGCCAAACGTAACCTCGCGTGCCGGTTCGCCGAGGGCGAGATCATCGCACATTGGGATGATGACGATTGGTACGCGCCCGACCGCCTGCGCTACCAAGCGCTGCCGCTCATCACGGGCGAAGCCGACTTGACCGGCCTCGAAAATGCTTTCGTGCTTGAATTACCGGACGGCAAATTTTGGACGGTCGCGCCGCAATTGCATCAGCGAATGTTCGTCGGCAATGTGCATGGCGGCACGCTCGTCTATCGAAAAGAACTGCTGGCGCGGCTGGGATTAAGTTACCCGGAGATTGACTTGGCCGAAGATGCTTGGCTGCTGTATCACGCCACCAACGGCGGCGGGCGGCTGCGGCGGCTGGAGAATCACGGAGTCTTCATTTACGTCCGGCACGGGCGCAACGCATGGAACCAATTCATGCCCGGTCGATTCATCGATCCCGGCGGGTGGCACCTCATCAACCGCCCGCATATTTTTTCCGCCGCGTCGCTCGACGCTTACCGCACCGCCGCCGTGTCGTGCTTCGCCGCCGCGGACGGCACATAAACCTCATCCGCGCGATTTCCTCGTATTCTTCGTCACAAGAGCCGCCTGAACCAGAGTGGCGAGAAGGTGGCTCTCTGTGTGTGTTGGTATTACCGGAGGATGGATGTGGGTTGTCGCCGCCACGCAACAGAAAGCAGTGGTCGTCATGAGTGATGGCGGCGGGATTTCCGCATCCGGCGCGACGGCATCAGCACTCAGCGTGGTGGCCGGCTCTTCGGCCGACTCGATCATAACTTTGAACTCGGGGTGAGGTCTCCGTCAACGCTGAATGCCGGAGGGCCGCACAGTCAGGCGTTTCAGCCGCGAAGGCGACGCTCTGAGTTTTTCGATTTTGGGATCCGGCATTTTCGATAACGAACACTTGCCGGGCTGTTTGTAAAATGGCAAGGCCATATCAACGTAAAATAAGGCCAATCGAGACCTGACTCGCCGGGGGCACGGGGATTGTACTGTCGGTTACGCCGAACCGACTGATCATGGATATCAAGCGCCCTACCGGTAAACGAAAAAAGAGCATTCGCTACGCGCTGCTCACCCTGACGTGCGTGATGGCCGTGGTGGCGATCACCTACGGACTCTCCCGCCTGAAGCCCGCCGCGCCGAGCGTCTCGCGCTCGACCGTCCTGACGGACAGAGTTAAGCGAGGGCAGATGTTGCGCCAAGTGCGCGGCATCGGGACGCTCGTCCCCGAAGAGATCCGGCAGATCGCCGCGCCGGTCGAAGGTCGCGTCGAGCGCATCTACGCGCAGCCCGGCGAACAGGTCACGGCCGGCACGGTGCTCGTCGAATTAAGCAACCCGACGCTACGGCAGGCGGCGGTTGACGTGGAGTACCAAATCAAGGCCGCCGAGGCCGAGTTGAACAGCCTGCGGGTTCGTCTGGAAAACGAGCGGATGACCCAGCAGTCATCCCTCGCCATCGTGCAGTCAGAATACAACCAAGCCAAGATTCAACTCGACACCGACGAGCAACTGGCGAAAGAAGGCTTGGTCCCCCAACTCACGCTCCGCGTCGAGCGCGTCCGCGTACATGAGTTAGCCAACCGCCATCAAATCGAACAGAAGCGACTGGAGAGCAACCGTCAAGGGGTCGCCTCGCAGGTCGCCGCCCAGCAAGCCCGCATCGAACAGTTGCGCGCCAAATTGCGGCTCAATCAAGAGCAGGTCGCGTCGCAGCAGGTGCGCGCCGGGACGACGGGCGTGCTGCTGCAAGTCACGGTCGAGGTGGGCCAGCAGATCATACC